>NZ_DJBB01000072.1:0-44237 GCF_002429865.1 Empedobacter sp. UBA5987 | reverse complement strand
TAATACAAATGCACTACGGGTTGTCTTTTATAAAGAAGTAATTTAGCAATCTAAATATTTTGAGTAATTACTATCTCTAAATAAATCGAAATGGAGGAGAAAATTATAGCTTTTTTATTGAACAAGAAATTGAAATTGGTTAGGCAAATCATTTTTCTACTATTTTTCTTCATTTTCTTGTATTGCTCAGGATTTTACATCAGATTTCCCAAAGAAGACCGTATTTATTGGTTTGTTAGCGTGTACACTTTTTTTGTCATCATGTTTTACATCAACACCTATTATTTGGTTCCTAAATTTTTGGACAGAAAATACCTGACCTATTTCTCGCTTTTAATCTGTTTAGTTATTGTAACCCTAAGTATCGTGCTTTTAACGAATCGATATATCCTACATTTAAATACTCCAAAAGGTGAATTCTTTATGCTACAGCCAATCTATGGAATTTTTACTTCGATTAGTTTTATCATGATTACAACAACAACAAGATTAGCGCAGAATTGGATTATTGATAAAGAGAAGATTATCGAACTAGAAAAACTAACGCATAAAATGGAATTAGCGGAATTAAAAAATCAAATTAATCCCCATTTTTTATTCAATAATTTGAACAGTGTAAAAGCACTTATCCAAAAAAATCCAGAAGAAGCTGTGAATACAGTTGTGAAGTTGTCTGAATTTCTGCGTTTTCAGTTGTATGAAAATCGAAACAATAAAAACAATTTGTGTCAAGAGATTTTATTTCTTACCAATTATTTGGAATTAGAGCAAAAAAGGCGGGACGATTTTACAGTAAAAATCAACAATACAATTAATTCGGAATCACTTAACCGACGTTTAATTCCTTCAAACTTATTTACCGTTTTTATCGAAAATGCAGTTAAACATAGTGTCGATGTTAATGATAATGCGTCTTATATCAATATTAATTTTAGCATAACAAATCTTATGTTGCATTTTGAATGTAGCAATTCTATCTGTCCAGATTTTAAAATTTCTGATACAAAAAATAAAGGAATCGGGCTTACGAATATCAAAAGAAGATTAGAGCTTTTGTACGGCGACAGCTACGAGTTGAAACTAAAAAAGAAAGAAAAAGAATTTGTTGTCACTTTAAATCTGCCTTTATGAAATGTATTATAATTGATGATGAACCTCTTGCGCGTGAGGAATTATCGGAGGAACTAAATGGTTTTGAATCTATTGAAATTATTGGAAGTTTTGGTAATGCAACCAAAGCGCTTGATTTTACTAAAAATAATCACGTCGATTTAGTTTTTTTGGATATTGAGATGCCATCCATAAATGGTCTCGAACTCGCAAAACAATTGCCTACGATTACATTATTTATTTTTACGACGGCTTATCCACAGTTTGCGATTGATGGCTACGAGTTAGATGCGATAGATTATTTATTGAAACCTATTTCGCAAGAACGGCTAAAAAAAGCGATTTCAAAAGCAGAATTATTGCATCAATTATTATCAGATAACACCATAAAATCAACAATTGAATCAAATTCAGAGCAGTTTATGTTTATCAAAGCAGACCGAAGATTTCATAAACTAAATTTTGAGGATATTACGCATATCGAAGCGTTGAAAGATTATGTTATTATTTATACAGACAAGCAAAAGTTGATAACGGCTATGAATCTAAAAACGATACATACAAAACTTCCAAATACAAGCTTTTACAGAGTAAGCAAATCATATATTGTAAACAAGAATCATATCACTTCTTTTGATTATAACACGTTGTACATCGATGATGTTGCGATTGCAATAGGTTCTACTTATCGTAAATTATTTTTTGATAATTATGGCGAAGGTTATATAAAAATGGAGGATTAAAAAATGTCTTTCTTTATTCAATATGAGTTTTGAATATTCTGTATTTTAATTATTAAATCATTGTTGTTAGATATACTCCCCTATATCAAAATCATCAAGACTTTTCTTTAAAATAAAAGAATTGCATTCTGATTTATCAGAAGCCATGCTGCAAGGCTAACTTCAAGTACATTTAGGTTATTCCAAAAAATGAGAAAAGTAATAATCCAAATGCACGTAATGGTACAACTTCAAAACGTTTAAAAGCTAATATGGAGAATCTACGATAGATGTTCCACAAGATCATAAAGAGAGCTATGAGCCAATTATTGTTCCTAAACATCAATCCAAATATGATTCATATTAGTATTCATCAAATATAATAAATTATGAAAATAAAACTGAAGCATAAAAAAAAAGACGTTATGCAAAAAATATGCATAAACGTCTTTTAACTTGTTGATCATCAATTAATCTTGAGGTTCCTAGCGGATTCGAACCGCTGTGGACGGTTTTGCAGACCGCTACCTAGCCTCTCGGTCAAGGAACCATTCCCGTTGTTTTGGATTGCAAATATAGCAATAATTTCAGAAAAAAAAAGTTTAATACGATTTTTCTAAAATAACACTCACTTTTTCTACATGCCCACCAATAGGAGGATTCAGCTTTGATAATTTTACTTTTGCATACGTGACATTCGTAAGTTCTTGACCTATACGATCTAACACTCTTTTGCAAACATGTTCCAAAAGTTTTGAACGAATACCTACTTCTTCCTTCACAATTTTATTTAACGAAACATAATCCAAAGCATCAACCAATTCATCCGATTCTGTTGCTTTCGTAAAGTCTGCATGCGCTTCCAAATCAACCAAATAATCAGAACCAATACGTGCTTCTTCGTCTAAACATCCGTGATTCGAATATATTTTTATATTTTCTAAAATTATTACACCCATAGTCCAAAGATAAAAAAAGACTTGCGTATTTCTACACAAGTCTTGTATTGTTTAATTTTTTAAACCTTATTATTTAGCAGATGCAAATCTTTCCGCAACTTTATCCCAGTTAATTACAGAGAAGAAAGCCTCGATATAATCAGGACGACGGTTTTGGTAATTTAAGTAATAAGCATGTTCCCAAACATCTAATCCTAAAACTGGAAATCCTTGTACATCAGCAACAGGCATCAAAGTAGAATCTTGATTTGGAGTTGATGTTACAACTAATTTTCCATCTTTTACGATTAACCAAGCCCATCCAGAACCAAAGCGTGTTGCAGCAGCTTTAGAAAACTCATCTTTGAAAGCTTCAAAAGATCCAAAAGCAGCGTTAATTGCATCAGCAACTTCTGCAGTTGGTTGATTAGCACCACCTGGAGTTAAAATTTCCCAGAATAAATTGTGATTATAGAAACCACCACCATTGTTACGAACAGCTGGTTTGTCAGTTCCTTTTGCTAAAATTTCTTCGATTGTAGCATTTGCTAAATCAGTTCCTTCAATAGCAGCATTCAAGTTATTTGTGTACGCAGCATGGTGTTTGTCATGGTGAATTTCCATTGTTTTTGCGTCAATATGAGGTTCTAATGCATCAAATGCATAAGGTAATTTTGCTAATTCAAAAGCCATAATATTTATTTTTTAGATTTAATTTTCTTGTATAAAGATACACAATAACTCAACAAATATGATTCCGAAATGATAGAATTTTAACATTATTTAATAGTAAAAGCTTATTTTAGTAAAAGATTCTAAATTTTTGAAATGAAAATACTTTGGAAAATAATAAAATGGTTCATCATAATCATTTGTGTATTAATCCTAATTCTTTATGCAACAGGGAATGACTACATTTTTCGTGGCGTAAAATTAACCTATATGAAAGGTGAAAGCACTGCAAATATCAACGATTACAAAGATTTTGATAACAATGTAATTTTGGCAGGTGCACCGCGAGTTTGGCATCAACATTTAGATTATAATCAATTTCCGTTGTCAGCTAATTTCGAAAAGGAGATGAACGATTTCGGAACTGCTGGGTTAGTTATTATAAAAGATAATCAAATTTTGAGCGAATATTATTTCAATGGATATGCGCAAAATGATATTACCAATTCTTTTTCGATGGCGAAAACATTCACGACAATGATGTTAGGAAAAGCGATTGAACAAGGTTATATCAAAGGTTTAGATCAAAAAATAACAGATTTTATTCCCGAATTTAAAAACGATAAATTTGGAGCTGAATGCACCGTTGGTGATTTATCTGCGATGACTTCTGGTTATGATTGGGACGAAGATTATTATTTTCCTCTAAATCCTACTGCAAAAGCATATTATGGCGATGATATCGTTAAACAAATGTTAGCTCGAAAATTTGTTTCTCAACCAGGAGGCCATTTCAAATATCAATCGAGTGACACACAATTATTAGGAATTGTGATTGAACGCGCGTTAAAAAATAAATCGTTATCACAATATTTTCAAGAAGAATTTTGGCAACCAATGGGTATGGAATTAGATGCGCAATGGTCGAAAGATAATCCGAAAGGAATGGAGAAAACCTATTGTTGCTTCAATGCAACAGCGCGAGATTTTGCCAAACTTGGACAATTATTATTGAATGATGGAAATTGGTACGGTAAACAAATTTTAGATTCAGCATTTGTTCAGAAAATGGTTTTACCAAACAAAAAAGCATTCGGACCAAATGAGCCACAAATTTATGGTTATTCAGTTTGGATGGATTACAATTACAAAACGCCTTTTTATGCAATGTTAGGACATTTGGGACAACGTATCATTGTAATTCCTTCAGAAAAATTAGTTATTGTTCGAACTGGAAAAACGCATAATGATCAACCAAACAATCATCCAATTGCAGATGGCGATGTTTACCGATTGGTAGACGAAGCAATGCGAATTAATCAAAAAGTGAAAGAAAATGATCCAACGAATTCCTTACAGTAAAATATTATTTTTAGATATCGAAACGGTTCCACAAACCGATGATTGGAATCTTTTGTCTGAAAGAACACAAGCTCTTTGGGAAAAGAAAACAGCTTATCAACGCAATAATAATGAAATTTCTCCTGAAGAATTTTATCACGAACGTGCTGGAATCATGGCTGAATTTGGAAAAATTGTATGCATTTCAGTCGGAATTGTAGTTAAAGATTCTTTTATTCATATCAAAAGTTTTTATGGTCACGACGAAAAGAAATTGTTAGAAGATTTTAATTCAATGTTGATTGAAAATTTTTTCAAGCCTGATCATATTTTATGTGCACACAACGGAAAAGAGTTTGATTTTCCGTACATCGCTCGCCGAATGATGATTAATCAAATTGAAATTCCAGCTATTTTGCAATTATTTGGTAAAAAGCCATGGGAAGTTCAGCATTTGGATACAATGGAATTATGGAAATTTGGCGATTACAAGAACTTTACATCGTTAGATTTATTGGCAAATGTTTTCGAAATTCCAACACCAAAAGATGATATCGATGGTTCACAAGTTGCACGAGTTTATTACGATGAAAACAATGTAGAACGCATCAAAGATTATTGTGAAAAAGATGTTGTAACCTTGATTAATGTTTTCCGAAAAATGCGCTACGATCAACCTTTACAACGAAAAGAAGATTTATAAAAACGAAAAAATCCGCTAATGAGCGGATTTTTTATTCTATATTTTCTAATGATTAATTTTCATCATCTTCGGCTGAATCTGGTTCATCGCGAAAGTTTTCAATCAATTCATCTTTCACTTTCAATTGAACTTGCTCAACAGAATTTCGGTACATTTTGATAATTGTTCCTGTATATTCTTCCAAATCAATCAAATCTCCTTCCGTTAATTCTTTATCAGGATAACATTCAGAAATCAATCCAGCCAACGTATCATAATGTTCACTTTCTTCGAATCTAAACGGTACTAAACGATTAATATCGCTTATCGCGTTGTGTGCATTTATATTATAAACACCTTCAGAAACACGAGAAACTATCGGATCTTCGTTATCATATTCGTCTTGAATTTCTCCAACCAACTCCTCCAAAATATCTTCCATCGAAACAATTCCTGCAACTTCACCAACTTCATTTGTTACAATTGCAATTTGCATATGTTTTTTCTGAAATTGTTTCATTACATTCTTAATCAATGCATTTTCTGAGATAAAAATTGGCTCTCGCAACAATCCTTCAATTTCAGTTTGATTTGGATTTTCCAATAATTGCTTGATTAAATCCTTAGCGTAAATGATACCTTTTATATTATCAAATTCTTCTTCGTAAACAGGATAACGCGAATAACCTTCATTAATCGCATAATCTAACGCATCTTTTACAGAAGTATTAATATTAATTGCAGAAACATTTTTACGTAATGTTTGAATATTCATCACTCGACGATCATCAAACTCAAACACATTTTGAATTAAATTACGCTCAGATTCTTCAATTGCTCCACCTTCAGAACTTTCTGTAATAATCATTTTCAACTCTTCTTCTGTGTGAATTTCACCTCCATGAATAGGATGAATTCCAATCGCACGAAGAATTACATTTGCCAAACCATTCATTAAAACAATAAGAGGTTTGAAAACAAAATAAAATGCACGAAGAGGCCAAGCTACTGTAAAAGTAGTTTTTGTTGGATACTGAATCGCAATAGATTTCGGTGCTAATTCACCAAAAACAATGTGCAAAATAGTAATGATAACGAAAGCTGCTGGAAACGCAACATTATGCGCAATCGCTGTCCAAGAAGGAGAAGTTAAACCAACTACTTCAAAAAGTTTTACGATTACAGGTGTTAAAGAGCTTTCTCCAACCCAACCAAGACCAAGCGAAGCTAATGTAATACCTAATTGTGTTGCGGCAAGATAAGAATCTAAATGATTAACGATTCGTTTTGCAGCATTTGAAGTTCTTTCGTTAATATCTTGATTAACTTCAATTTGTGACGAACGTACTTTTACAATTGCAAACTCGGCTGCAACGAAAAAACCATTTAATAAAACAAGGAAAATTGTAAGCAAAAGTTTTGCTACAGAAATTTCATCGGCGACATTGTGATTAGCGACTAAAAACAATGTCGAAATCTGGGAGTATGTATCCATTCTTCGAATTTAAAAAACTGACTTGTTATAAGTTTTTATAAGCCAGTAAATCAATACATCTAAATTAATAAAAAAAAATAAAAATCACAACGTTTTGATTCGTAGCAAAATTACAAAATTTATAAATACAAAATCTTAGAAATTATTGATTCGAGAAAATGATTAAAAAATCACTAAATTTCCACTTCATTTATCAAGCAACAATTTGCCATGCAAAAGCAAGATTTACATTATATTATCGAGATCAAAAAATTATCGATTTCTTTTGGAGATAAACAAGTTTTGAATAACATCAATTTCAAAGTAGAACAAGGTGATACATTAGGAATTGTTGGAGAATCCGGCTCTGGAAAGTCATTAACTTCATTGGCAATTATGGGTTTATTGTCTCCTAATGTGACAATTCATCCCGAAAGTGAAATTCTTTTTCGTCAAGATGATAAAATGATCGATTTGCTTAAACTTTCGCCTAAAGAACTGGAGGAAATAAGAGGAAATGAAATCGGAATGATTTTTCAAGAACCAATGACTTCTCTAAATCCAAGTTTACGTTGCGGGGAACAAGTGGAAGAAGAGATTCGTTTGCATCAAAATTTATCGAAAGAAGAAGCTAAAAAGAAAGTTCTTCATCTTTTTGAACAAGTAAAATTACCAAATCCCGAACGTATTTATAAAGCCTATCCGCACGAATTATCTGGTGGACAAAAGCAACGTGTAATGATTGCAATGGCGATTTCTTGCGAGCCGAAATTATTGATTGCTGACGAACCAACAACAGCTTTGGACGTTACGGTACAAAAAGCAACGTTAGATTTATTGAAAGAATTACAAGAAAAAAATAACATGAGCATGTTGTTTATTTCTCACGATTTGGGCGTAATTGCAAATGTTTGCGAAGAAGTTTTGGTGATGTTTCGTGGTGATGTTGTAGAACAAGGAAATGTGGAAACTATTTTTAATCATCCGAAAGAAAATTATACAAAAGGTTTAATTGCTTGTCGACCTCGATTGGATGAACGCGCAAAACGTTTACCTACGGTGAAAGATTTCTTAGAAAATCCAAATTTCAAAACTGAAATCTATACAGAAGAGGAACGAGAAGCTTTTCACGAAAAAATTTATGTAAATCCTCCAATTTTAGAGGTTAAGAACTTGAAGAAATATTTCTATCCTTCGACTCTATTTGGAAACGCTACAATCCCGAATGTAAAAGCTGTCGATGATATTTCATTCAAAGTATATCCAGGTGAAACAATGGGCTTGGTTGGCGAATCGGGTTCTGGAAAAACAACCTTGAGTAGAACGGTTTTGTTATTAGAAAAATCAACTGCCGGCGAAATTTATTATAATGGTATAGATATTACGAAACTAAAAAAAGAGCAAATTCGTAAATTAAGAAGAGAAATTCAGATTATTTTCCAAGATCCATATTCAAGTTTAAATCCTCGCCAAACCATTGCGCAAATTATTACAGAACCAATGCAAGTGCATAATATTGGTCTGAATAAAGCTGAGCGATTAAAAACGGCTTCATCTCTTTTACAAAAAGTGGGTTTATCAGATCAAGATTTGAACAAATATCCGCACGAATTCTCTGGTGGGCAACGTCAACGTATCGGGATTGCTCGTGCTTTGGCTTTAAATCCTAAATTTATCATTTGTGATGAATCTGTTTCTGCGTTGGATGTTTCTGTTCAGGCACAAGTTTTGAATTTATTAAATGATTTGAAAACAGAATTTGGATTTACCTATATATTTATCTCGCACGATTTGGCGGTTGTAAAATATATGAGCGATCAATTATTGGTGATGCAACACGGAGAAATGAAAGAATTGAACGATGCAGACAAGGTTTATGCGCATCCGACAACAAACTATACCAAAGAATTGATAGAAGCTATTCCAAAGCTATAAAAGGATCTTTTATAAAAGCAAAAAGCGTTTGAAGTTTATTTCCTCAAACGCTTTTTTATTGATCGCAATAAATCAATATAAACTAAACTATTTCAAAATAAAAAAAGCATCCAAATCTGAATGCTTTTTAGTAGTCCCTAGGGGAATCGAACCCCTCTTTCTAGAATGAAAATCTAGTGTCCTAACCGATAGACGAAGGGACCTCCTTTCGTATTATTGTGGTGCAAAAATAAACGTTTATTTTTTATTACCAAACAATTTTCGAAAAATTTATACTATTTTTTTTAATCAAGTCAAATTGTAGTCCCTAGGGGAATCGAACCCCTCTTTCTAGAATGAAAATCTAGTGTCCTAACCGATAGACGAAGGGACCACTTAATATGAATTAATTAATTCGAATATTATTTATTTTGAATGAACGTCATTTTGTGTTGGGAGTTGTAGAAAAGTCGATGTATAATTCTAATAATTTGAACCAAGTTGAATTATACAGCGACATTTTCATTCCCGATTAATCATCTAAACATTATGATTAACCTTTACAAACAAAACACAAAAAACAATTTCCTTTACACAGTATTCTACTGGTTGTTTAAAAAATCAACAACTATGAACAAGGAAAAAAAAGATTGCAATAATGCAATCCATCTATTAATTTGTAGTCCCTAGGGGAATCGAACCCCTCTTTCTAGAATGAAAATCTAGTGTCCTAACCGATAGACGAAGGGACCACTTTTATTTTATTAAGCTAATCCCGCAATATGTTTCGCTAACTTTGATTTTAAGTTTGAAGCTTTATTCTTGTGAATAATGTTTCTTTTTGCTAACTTATCAATCATTGAAGAAACTTTCGGAAAAACTGTTTCTGCTTCATTTTTATCAGACTCAGATCTTAAAGCTTTAATAGCTGTACGAGCTGATTTGTGATAATATTTATTACGATCGCGTCTTACCGCTGACTGTCTAATTCTTTTTAATGCTGACTTATGATTTGCCATAACTTAAATCTCTTTCTATTTTAGTTCGGCAAAGATATAAACAAATATTTTATCTCGCCAAATTAATTTAATAATTTTCTAAAACACTTTTATGTAGCCCATAGGAGAATCGAACTCCTGTTTCCAGGATGAAAACCTGATGTCCTAACCACTAGACGAATGGGCCGCATGACGGCTTAACCACTTGTTGTGAAAAGCGAGTGCAAATGTAGAACAATTTTTTGGACTTCCAAATATATTTAAAAGTTTTTTTGAATATGTTTTTGTTAAAAAATGTTAAGGAAGTTAATATTTTGTCAAAACAACTCTTATATATAATGAGTTATAATTTTAACAATTACTTTAGCGGTGCTATTAAAATTTATACAAACGAATACTCAATATATGAAAGCATCGATATTAGGTGTAGCTGCAGTGGTTTGCACGATGTTTATTACATCATGTTCATCTTTAACCCCAGTTAGTGAAGCTACAGAATATTCTTCGAGAAGTTTCGTACCGAAACCAAGAGCTATTGAAGCTCAAGCTAAAATAATCAATAAACATGCCAATTTAGATGTTACACCAATAGAAATTAACGATGAAGCGAAATCTATGGTTGTGTTAAACAGCGTTTTAGAAGAAACGAATGAATTGTTTGCAGGGTTTTTATTAAAAGAAGCAGAAACGTATATTGGTACACCTTACCGATACGGAGGCACAACAAGAAGTGGTATTGATTGTTCTGCCTTTGTTAGAAACGTTTTCGAAACTTTCAATAAAAATTTACCTCGTGTATCTGCTGATCAGGCAAGAGAAGGCTTTACAGTTAGTACAGACGAAGCAAAAGAAGGAGATTTAGTTTTCTTTGCAACAAGAGGTCGTGGTAGAGTTTCGCATGTAGGAATTGTTCATGGAAGAAATAAAGATGGAGTTTTAGAATTTATTCATTCATCTACTTCTCAAGGTGTTATGGTATCTTCTTTGAATGATAGATATTGGGGACCAAAATTCTTATACGTAAAAAGAATATTATAATAATAGTATAATTTCATTATCATAAAAAAAAGCATCAAGATTACTTGATGCTTTTTTTGTCTTATTTTTTATTTTCGATGTTCTCTCAAAATCATCACAAACAATACAATTAATGGAACAATCATTCCTAAAATATAATATGTATTGATTTGTAAAATAGTTGGGTAAAATAATATTGCAGATAATAATCCCACAATTGCTCCACCTAAATGCGCTGAATGTCCGATGTTCCCTAAATTAGTTTTCATTCCATAAACTGAATATCCTAAATATAAGATCCCGAAAATCCAGGCTGGAATTGGTAAAGCAAAAAATAATCTTAATTCCATTTCAGGAAAAGCTGCAATTGCAGCGAATAAAACCCCTGTCACTCCACCAGAAGCTCCTACTGCCGAATAAAAAGTTTCTTTCTTGTGAATCAACAACGACAAAATATTTCCGCCAATAACCGCTACAAAAAAAACTAAAAGAAACATTCCGTAACCTACATTTAGTTTAGCATTCGAAAAGTCTCCTAATAAAAATCCTTCTGGACTTGCAAAAAAACCGATAACAGGATTCGCAAAAAAGTAAAGAGTTAACATATTGAATAACAAATGAGTAAAATCAACATGTAAAAATCCTGAACTTAAAATTCTATAGTATTCCTTATTATATAATATCGACCCAACTTGGAATTTATATTTTTCAAAAAAAGCTAAATCGTTAAAACCTTTCCAACTTACCAAAACATTTAGTCCAATAACGACTAATGCCACAATAGAGATGTCTCCCATTATTCTTCTATATTTTCTTCTTCATTATTATTCTCCTCGATTGCATCAAATAGCGTCGGCTGCGGCTCTTCTTCTGGTTCTTCCTCTTCTTCTGGCTCTTCGAAAGGAAGCGGTTCCAACACATTAATTTGTTTTAATTTATACGTTGTCAACTGATTTCCTTGCGCTTTAATTCCTTTAACAGTAATAAATTCTTCTAAATTTATCACTTCTGGTTCTTTTTCTAAACCTTTTACTTTCGGGAAAATCAACTCAATAACTGGTAAGTAATCGGTCGAAACAACTTTGATTGATGATTTACCATCTTCTAACGTATAAAAAGCTTGTGGAGAAAACGTATCTTCTAAAAGGAAACGTTTCACAAAATAACGATCTTTTTCTGCATCATAATACACGCAAGAAATCGGTTTTGCAGGTTTCCATTTCTCGATAATCTCTAAATCTTCGTCAAAACGATTACTCAAATCAAACGAAACCAATTTCGCTTCACCTTTTTTATTAATCGTTAAAATTTTATCATCACCTTTGAAAGAACCTAATAAAAGTCCCAATCCATCAGCATTTAGACGTTTTGTATCCGTATCAAACCAAATTTGACGAGGAGCTAAAGTCGAAACTCCTTCCTCTTTCAATTCTACTTTTTTGATTGGATATTTTGTTACTAAATTACCTTTTGATGCACGACCTTTAATCGCTAAATCAGCAAAATTAATATCGAATTTTAACTTTTTGATTCGTTGATGAGTTTTCAGAATAATTGATACAACTTCGGCTTCACCATTTGGATTCGCTGAAAAATACAACACTTCCGAACCTTTGTTACCAGCCGTTAAATCGTATTCTTTGTCTCGCGTAATTCCTGTTACAGCAAAACGTTTTTGATAAGCCGGACCATTTTTACCATCGCGATAAATCAAGTTATAGATAGTACGTTTATCATTTTTGTGCCAAATTCCGACATGAATAATTCCTTTTCCAACAAACGTTTTTGCATCAACTTTTGTCACAATCATCGAACCATCATGTTTGAAAACCACAATATCATCAATATCAGAACATTCGAATAAATATTCATCTTTTTTCAATGAAGTTCCGATAAAACCTTCGTTTCTATCCACATAAAAACGTGTATTTGCAACGGCAACTTTAGTCGCATCAATCGTATCAAATGTTCTAATTTCTGTTTTACGTTCTTTTCCTTTTCCGTATTTTGTCTTTAGATTTTTGAAATAATCAATCGCGTAGTCAATCAAATTTGCTAAATGATGTTTTACATTTTCGATTTTATCTTCTAACGATTCTATGAATTGTTGCGCTTTATCTAAATCAAATTTAGAAATACGTTTGATTCGAATTTCTGTTAAACGTGTAATATCTTCTTCCGTAACTGGACGAACTAAATGCGCAATATGCGGTTTTAATCCTTTATCAATTGCAGAAATTACACCTTCCCATGTTTCTTCTTCTTCGATATCGTGATAAATTCTATTCTCGATAAAAATTCTTTCCAACGAAGAAAAATGCCATTGTTCCTGCAATTCATCTAACTCAATTTCTAATTCTTTTTTCAACAATTCAACTGTATTGTTTGTATTGTGAATTAAAATTTCAGAAACTGTTAAAAATTCAGGTGTTTGCTCATTAATCACACAAGCATTTGGCGAAACAGATATCTCACAATCCGTGAATGCATACAATGCGTCAATCGTTTTATCTGGACTACTTCCCGGAACAAGATGAATTAAAATCTCCACCTCAGCCGCTGTATTATCTTCAATCTTTTTGATCTTGATTTTACCTTTATCATTGGCTTTCAAAACCGAATCAATCAAAGATCCTGTCGTTGTTCCGTAAGGAATTTCCGTAATTTTTAGCGTCGTTTTATCTTCTTGCAAAATCTTTGCACGAATGCGCACTTTACCTCCACGCAATCCATCATTATAGTCAGAAACATCAACCAAACCAGAAGTTAAAAAATCTGGGAAAATTTGAAATTTCTTTCCTTTCAGATGTAAAATTGACGCATCAATTAACTCATTGAAATTATGCGGTAAAATCTTTGTTGACAAACCAACTGCAATTCCTTCAACTCCTTGTGCCAAAAGCAAAGGAAATTTGATTGGAAGATCGATTGGTTCTTTATTTCGACCATCATAAGAAGGTTGCCATTTTGTAGTTTTTGGATTATAGACAACTTCTAACGCAAATTTAGTCAATCGAGCTTCGATATAACGCGACGCAGCCGCTCGGTCACCAGTATAGATATTTCCCCAGTTTCCTTGCATATCGATCAACAATTCTTTTTGACCAATTTGAACCATTGCATCAGAAATCGCCATATCACCATGCGGGTGATATTTCATCGTATTTCCTACAATGTTCGCAACTTTGTTATATCGTCCGTCTTCCAACTCGCGCATTGAATGTAAAATTCTACGCTGAACTGGTTTCAAACCATCATAAATAGATGGAATTGCTCGTTCTAAAATTACATAAGAGGCATAGTCAAGAAACCATTCTTGGTACATACCAGAAACCTTCTTGATGCTCTCTTGATTGTCTTGCATCATGTTAAATAGCTACTTCTACATTGTCTTTGACTACATAATTAGACTCCACAATTTTGTCTAATTCAGTCAAAATAATATTAATATTTCGATTAGAAATAAATGCTAAACGAAATTTGACTTTTATTAAATTAGTTGGATTCTTTTTACTGTCAATATAAAAGACAATACTTTTTGAAAGAATTCCTTTCTGAAATTCGTATTTAATCAATTTATATTTCGGTAAATCGATTTTGTTTGTTTTTGAATCTAAGAAGGATAAAAATCCAACATTCTTCGTTTCAAAAGTTATGGTTTCACCTTTTGTGTCCATCGCAAAAAATTGATTTCCGCTTTTATAGCTTACATATATTAGCAACGCTATAAAAATCGTAACAACATAAGGTGGTATTATGTGATATTTGTGCGGTAAAACACCTGTATACATAATAAGGTTTAGAATGATTAAAATAACGATGGCGAGATTCAGCATTTTGAATAACTGAATCACCTTTTTATTATTTTTCTTCATAATTTAAAATAGGTTTTAGGTTAAGATTGGTTTGGTTTTTATTTAATTTTTAATAGATTCTATGGCTAAATTGTTAATAATAAATTCTTGTCTTGTTGGTGTATTTTTTCCCATGTAAAATTCTAAAAGACTTTCGATGGTTTGATCTTTTCCGATCATTACAGGCTCTAAACGAATATCTTTTCCGATAAAATGCTTGAACTCGTCTGGCGAAATTTCACCTAATCCTTTGAATCGTGTAATTTCAGGATTTTTAACTTCTTCCAACGCTTTTATACGTTCAGGCTCAGAATAACAATAACGTGTTTCCTTTTTATTTCTCACACGAAAAAGTGGCGTTTGCAAAATATACAAATGACCTTCTTTGATCAGTTCTGGGAAAAATTGCAAGAAAAATGTAATAATCAACAAGCGAATATGCATTCCATCAACGTCAGCATCAGTTGCAATTACAACGTTATTATAACGTAAATCTTCTAATCCTTCTTCGATGTTTAATGCCGCTTGTAAAAGATTAAATTCTTCGTTTTCATAAACAATTTTCTTTGTCAAACCGTATGAATTCAACGGTTTTCCTCTCAAACTAAAAACCGCTTGCGTTTCTACACTTCTACTTTTGGTAATCGATCCACTTGCCGAATCTCCCTCGGTAATAAAAATAGTTGTATCTAAACGTAATTCAGCTTTCGGATCATTATAATGTTGACGACAATCGCGCAATTTCTTGTTATGTAAACTAACTTTTTTGGCGCGATCACGCGCTAATTTTCGAATTCCAGAAAGCTCTTTTCGTTCCGTTTCTGATTGTTTAATCTTGCGTTCTAATGCTTGCGCAACTTCTGTATTTTTATGTAAAAAGTTGTCAAGATTCGTTTTGATAAAATCATTTACAAACGTGCGAACCGTTGTCATTCCTGGTCCAATTTCATTCGAACCAAGTTTAGTTTTTGTTTGCGATTCAAAAACTGGCTCAATTACTTTGATCGAAATTGCTCCAATAATTGATTTTCTAATATCCGCAGGATCATAATTTTTATTATAAAATTCGCGAACAGTTTTCACAACAGCCTCTTTAAAAGCTGTTAAATGTGTTCCTCCTTGCGTTGTATTTTGACCATTCACAAAAGAATAATACGTTTCCGAATATGATTTCGAGCTGTGCGTCATCGCAATTTCGATATCTTCTCCTTTCAAATGGATGATATCATAAATTGTTTCTTCCTCGATATTATCATTCAATAAATCTTTCAATCCGTCTTTCGAAAAGAATTCTTCTCCATTGAAAATAATTTTCAATCCTGGATTTAAGTAAACATAGTTTTTCAACATTTTGTCTACATATTCTTTTCTGAATTTAAAATTCAAGAAAATCGATTTATCTGGGATAAATGTAATTTTAGTTCCTTTTCGTAAAGATGTTTCTTTTTCATCTTCTTGATTTGCTAAAATCCCTTGCTCAAACTCTGCAATACGTGTTTTTCCATCTCGAATAGATTGCACTCGAAACGATGTTGACAACGCATTTACAGCTTTTGTACCAACACCATTTAAACCAACCGATTTTTTGAAAGCTTGTGAATCATATTTACCACCTGTATTCATCTTAGAAACGGCGTCAACCATTTTTCCAAGCGGAATTCCACGTCCATAATCACGAACCGTTACCTCATCTTCGCGCAGATTAATTTCGATTGTTTTTCCTGCACCCATCACAAATTCATCGATACAGTTATCTACAATCTCCTTCAACAAAATATAAATTCCATCATCTTGAGACGAACCATCTCCCAGCTTCCCAATATACATCCCAGGTCGCATGCGAATATGTTCGCGCCAATCAAGGGTTTTGATATTGTCTTCCGTATAATTTACTTGTTGATCTAATTCTGACATTTGAGTTGTTGAGTGTTAAACGAGTTTTACAAAAATAAGAAAAAATTTCCTAAAAATATTAAGGTTCATTGTTTTGATTTTGAGCAAAAACGACCTAATTTACCAATATGATAAAATCTAAACTACCCAATGTTTCGACAACCATTTTTTCGGTAATGAGTCAATTGGCAAATGAACATCAAGCGATTAATTTAGCGCAAGGTTTTCCTGACTTTAATGCAGATTCTGAATTAATTAGTCGTTTAAATTATTATTCAACACAAAATTACAATCAGTACGCGCCAATGACTGGCGTCGAAAAATTGCGTGTATTACTTTCAGAAAAATATTCTAATCTTTATCAATCTGATTACGATTTTCAGAATGAAATTAACATTACGAGTGGTGCAAGTCAAGCGATTTTTAATGTTGTTTCTACATTAATTCATCCAAATGATGAAGTAATTATTTTTGAACCTGCTTACGATTTATATCAACCAACGGTTGAATTATTTGGAGGAAAAATTGTTCCAATTCAGCTAAAATATCCTGAATATTCTATCGATTTTGAAGAATTGAAGAAAAAAATTAATGATAAAACGAAATTGATTATCGTTAATAATCCGAATAATCCAACTGGAAAAATTTTATCCGAAAATGATTTAAAACAATTTGAACAAATCCTAAAAGATTCAAATTGTTATTTGCTTGCAGATGAAGTTTATGAGCACATTACATTTGATGGAAAATCGCATCAAAGTTTTGCAAAATTAAAATCAGTAAAAGACAAGATTTTCATCGTAGGTTCTTTCGGAAAATTATTTCACATAACTGGTTGGAAAATCGGTTATATTTTAGCCGAAAAAGAATTGATGAAAGAGTTTAGAAAATGTCACCAATTCAATACTTTTTCTACGCATACACCATCACAATATGCAATTGCAGATTATTTAGAAAAACCTGATCATTACTTGCATTTGAATGATTTTTTTCAACAAAAAAGAGATTTATTTGTTAAAGGTTTAGCTTCAACAAATTTTGAAGTTTTGCCTTGCGAAGGAACTTATTTTGTAAGTGCAAATTATGCTAAAATAAGTGATTTATCTGATGATGAGTTTGCAAAACAGTTAACCATCAAAAATAAAGTTGCGACGATACCAATTTCAGCATTTTACCATGATAAAACAGATAACAAAGTAATTCGATTTTGTTTTGCTAAAAAGGATGAAACACTTTTAATGGCTTTAGAAAATTTGAAGAATTTGTAGAAAAATAAAACGAGCTCTATTTTAAAGCTCGTTTTATTATTTTATTATTTTACAATTTTTCTTGAAATAACATTATCTCCAGAATAAAAATTAACAATATAAATTCCTTTTGGTAAAGCGGAAATATTTGCCTCTGACTGATCAACCTCTCTAACGAGATTACCTGACATGTCAAATATTTTAATTTTTTTGACATCGTTTATTCCTGAAACTTTAACCAATCCATTATCTTGATAAACAGAAATAGTTGATTTATTAAGATCAGAAGTTGCTAATTTTTCTTGCGTGACTTTTACATCATCTAAACCAATGTATAAAATATCTGTACATTTATAATGTCTGAATACCAATTGAACATCTTGTCCAGCATATTTTGAAATATCTACATTAACTGTCTTAGCAACATCAAAATATCCAGCATCTAATGTTTCTTCAAAAGCTGCTGTTTCTGTACCAGTAAAAGTTGAATTTGCAGAAATTACATAAACCGCGTAATGTTCTTCAAAAAAACCTTCTTCATTATCTGCTGCAGAAACCTTAAAAGTCAATTCTGTTTTGTTTCCTTCAGGAATTTTAAAAACTGGACTTGTTAATGTATTATCAGGTGTTAAAGCCTCAAAAAACCATGACCAAGACCAAGCAAAAGAACCACTAAAAGAAGGAGTTTCAGCTTCTGCAGCATCTACAAACTCCCAAGTATCTTCGTCTCCATCTAATTCTCCAATCGTCCACAATGCTTGTCTTTCTGGGGTATCAAAGTTTTCTTCAAAAACGATTGTTTGTGCAAAAAGTTGAGGAGTCAAAAATAGACATCCTATAAAAAATAAATTTTTAATCATATTATTATGTGTTTAACTGTAAACTTAATAATTCAACAACAACAAACATAAAAAATTAAGAAAAAAGTAACTATTTTTAAATATTATTCAATTTTAAATAGGAAAAAATATTTTTAATAAAAAAAGCCGATGTATTTCTAGATCGGCTTTTACTTTTATAATTGAATTAATTATTACGCTTGTTGCGCTTTAATTAAATTTAATGCTGAACCAGCTTTGAACCATTCAATTTGTTGTGTATTGTATGTATGATTTGCTACAACTAAATCTTTAGATCCATCTGCATGAACAAACTCGATTGTTAAAGGTTTTTCTGGCGCAAATTCCGTTAAATCAATAAAGTTGATTGTATCATCTTCTTGTACTTTATCATAATCTGCTTTGTCAGCAAATGTCAACGCTAACATTCCTTGCTTTTTAAGATTTGTTTCGTGGATACGTGCAAAAGAACGTACTAAAACTGCAACAGCTCCTAAATGACGTGGTTGCATCGCCGCATGCTCACGAGAAGAACCTTCTCCATAGTTTTCGTCACCAACAATTACAGAAGGTACACCTGCCGCTTTATATGCACGTGCAGTATCTGGAACTGGTCCGTATTCTCCTGTTAATTGATTTTTAACTGAATTTGTTTCTTGGTTGAATGCATTTACGGCACCAATCAATGTATTATTCGAAATATTATCTAAGTGTCCACGGAAACGTAACCAAGGTCCAGCCATAGAAATATGGTCAGTTGTACATTTACCAAATGCTTTGATTAATAATTTAGCTCCAGTAATATTTTCACCATTCCAAGGTTTGAAACCTTCTAATAATTGTAAACGCTCAGAATTTGGATTTACGATCACTTCTACACGAGAACCATCTTCTACAGGTGCTTGATATCCATTATCTTCATAAGCATAACCTTTTGTTGGTAATTCCTCTCCTTTTGGAGCATCTAACATTACTTCTTCACCAAATTTATTGATTAATTTATCTGTTAATGGATTAAAATCTAAACGTCCAGAAATTGCAATCGCCGCAACCATTTCAGGCGATGTTACGAAAGCATATGTATTTGGATTTCCGTCCGCACGTTTTTTGAAATTACGGTTGAATGAATGAACGATTGTATTTTTTTCTTCTTTATCCGCACCTTCACGATCCCATTGACCAATACAAGGTCCACAAGCATTTGTAAAGATAACCGCATCTAAATCCTCGAAAGTTTTTAATAAACCATCACGATCCGCAGTATAACGAACTACCTCAGAACCAGGATTAATTCCAAAAGATGATTTCACTTCTAAACCTTTATCTAAAGCTTGTTGCGCAATCGAAGCTGCACGTGTTAAATCTTCGTAAGAAGAGTTTGTACAAGACCCTATTAATCCCCATTCTACATCTAAAGGCCAACCATTAGCTGCAGCAGTTTCTTTCATTTTAGAAACTGGTGTCATTAAATCTGGCGTAAAAGGACCATTCAAACGAGGCTCTAATTCAGATAAGTTAATTTCAATTAATTGATCATAGAAGTTTTCTGGATTTGCATAAACTTCATCATCAGAACGTAAATAAGATTTGTGAGCATTTGCAGCATCAGCAACATCATTACGATCAGTCGCTCTTAAATATCTTTCTGAAGCATCATCATAAGCGAAGATTGAAGTTGTTGCTCCAATTTCTGCACCCATATTACAAATTGTTCCTTTACCTGTTGCAGATAAAGACTCTGCTCCTTCTCCAAAATACTCTACAATTGCTCCTGTTCCACCTTTTACAGTTAAACGTCCAGCAACTTCTAAAATAACGTCTTTTGGAGCAGCCCAACCAGATAATTTACCCGTTAATTTAACTCCGATTAATTTTGGCATTTTTAATTCCCAAGCCATTCCAGACATTACATCAACAGCATCAGCACCACCAACACCAATTGCTACCATTCCTAATCCACCTGCATTTGGCGTGTGAGAATCGGTACCAATCATCATTCCTCCTGGAAATGCATAGTTTTCTAAAACTACTTGGTGAATAATTCCTGCTCCTGGTTTCCAGAATCCAATTCCATATTTATTAGAAACTGATTCTAAGAAATTAAATACTTCTGAAGATTTATTGATTGCCTCTTGTAGATCGGTTTTTGCACCAACTTTAGCTTGAATCAAGTGATCACAGTGAACCGTAGAAGGAACAGCCGTTTTGGTTTTTCCAGCTTGCATAAATTGCAACAAAGCCATTTGAGCAGTTGCATCTTGCATTGCTACACGATCTGGCGCAAAATCTACATAAGATTCTCCTCTTGTATACGCTTGTGTAGGTTTTCCGTCAAACAAGTGAGCATATAAAATTTTCTCTGAATAAGTCAAAGGGCGACCTACGATGGCTTTCGCAGCATCTACACGTTCTTGCATTTTTGCATAAACGCCTTTAATCATATTTATATCAAATGCCATAATAATTGATTTATTTAATTGGTTTTAATTTATCAAAAAACATACCCCAATATACTGAATTATTTGTAAACTACTAACTCTTTACCGTGCTAATAATCTTATTTAAAACAATTCTAACTTATTTATTTGCAATATTATATATTTATCACAAAAAAAGGCTAACACCGAAATGTTAGCCTTTATTATATCATTTTCTACAAACAATTAGTTCATTGAAATTGGTTTAAACTTTGTTAAGTTAATACCTTCAACTGCAGTTTTGTACTCTTCGATAGAAGGAATACGTCCTAAAATCGCTGATAAAACAACTACTGGAGTTGATGCTAATAAAGATTCTCCTTTTTTACCATCACGGTCTTCAACCACACGACCTTGGAATAAACGTGTAGATGTCGCCATTACTGTATCTCCTTTTGCTGCTTTTTCTTGGTTACCCATACATAAGTTACAACCAGGACGCTCTAAGTACATAATGTTTTCGTATTCTGTACGTGCAGTAGATTTTGGTAATAAATCGCTAAACTCAAATCCTGAGTATTTTTGTAACATTTCCCAATCACCTTCCGCTTTCAATTCGTCGATAATGTTGTAAGTAGGTGCAGCAACAACTAAAGGAGCTTTGAATTCCACTTTACCATTTGCTTTTTCTACATTACGTAACATTTGAGAAACGATTTTTAAATCGTCTTTATGTACCATACAAGATCCTACGAAACCTAAATCTACATGTTTATCACCACCGTAGTAAGTTAAATCGCGGATTGTATCGTGTGTATAACGTTTAGAAACATCAGCATTGTTTACGTCTGGATCGGCAATCATTGGCTCTTCGATAATATCTAAGTCAATCACTACTTCAGCATAATATTTTGCATTTGCATCTGGAGTTAAAGCTGGTTTTGCACCCGATTTAATTTCTTCGATACGTTTGTTTGCTTTATCGATTAACCCTTTTAACACTTGATTTTTGTTATCCATTCCTTTCTCGATCATGATTTGGATACGAGATTTTGCAATTTCTAACGATTCGATTAATGTTTCGTCTTGAGAAATACAGATAGATGCTTTTGCTTTCATTTCTGCCGTCCAGTCTGTGAATGTAAACGCTTGGTCTGCTAATAATGTTCCGATGTGAACCTCAATAATACGACCTTGGAATACGTTTTCACCATCAAACTGTTGTAACATTTGTAATTGTGTAGCATGAACCACATCACGGAAATCCATGTGAGGTTTCATCTCACCTTTGAATGTTACTTTTACAGATTCTGGAATTGGCATAGAAGCCTCACCAGTAGCTAAAGCTAAAGCCACAGTACCAGAGTCAGCACCAAAAGCTACACCTTTAGACATACGTGTATGAGAGTCACCACCAATAATGATAGCCCACTCGTCAACAGTAATATCATTTAATACTTTGTGGATAACGTCAGTCATTGAATGATAAACACCTTTAGGGTCACGAGCTGTAATTACACCGAAATCATTCATAAATTTCATCAATTTAGGAATATTTGCTTGCGCTTTTTTATCCCAAACAGAAGCTGTATGACATCCTGATTGGTATGCACCGTCAACCGTTGGAGCGATAACTGTAGCAGCCATAGCTTCTAACTCTTGAGCAGTCATTAAACCTGTAGTATCTTGTGAACCTACGATATTTACTTTAACACGAACGTCAGAACCTGCATATAAAACTTTTCCTGGAGTAGATCCAACTGCATTGTTATTGAAGATTTTTTCAACAGCAGTTAAACCTTGCCCATCATTCGAAATCTCTTTTGAAGGAGCGAAAACTGTTGGTGCTTCGATACCTAAAGTTTGAGCAGCAAATGTTTGGATTTTTTTACCAAAAACGATTGCGTAAGAACCACCCGCTTTGATAAATTCCATTTTTTGAGGAGTCAATGATCTTGAAATATCAATTAACTCTTGGTCTCCATTGTATAATTTTTTTGTTTTTGTATTGATCGTTAAAACTGTACCTGTCGCAACAGAATATACTTGTTCTAAAACTACATCACCGTTTACGTCACGTATAACGTTTCCGTTTTCATCAACTTTTTTAACCCAGTTTTGTAAATCAATACCGATACCACCAGTAACGTCTACTGTAGTTAAGAAAATAGGAGAAATTCCGTTTGTACCTGCTACAATTGGTGCAATATTTACGAAAGGAACATAAGGCGATGCTTGTTTTCCTGTCCATAAAGCCACGTTGTTAACACCTGACATACGAGAAGAACCAACACCCATTGTACCTTTTTCAGCGATTAACATCACAGAAGCATCTGGATGTTGCGCTTGTAACGCTTTAATTTCCGCTTGAGCAGCTGGCGTAATCATACATTGACCGTGCAATTCTCTATCAGAACGAGAGTGCGCTTGGTTACCTGGAGATAATAAATCCGTAGAGATATCACCTTCAGCAGCAATGTAAGTAACCACTTTAATTTCTTCAGCAACAGCTGGTAATTCAGTAAAGAACTCCGCTTTTGCATAACTTTCTAAAATATCTTTTGCGATTGTATTTCCTGCTTTAAAAGCATCAGCTAAACGTGCAGTATCTGCATCATATAAGAAAACTTGTGTTTTAAGAACTGCTGCAGCTTGCTTTGCAATTGCTTCGTCATTTCCTAAAGCTAAATCTAAAAGAACCTCAATTGATGGTCCACCTTTCATGTGAGATAACAATTCGAAAGCATAAGTTGGTGTAATTTCAGCAACTGTAGCTTCTCCTAAAATAATCTCTTTTAAAAATTTTGCTTTTACACCTGCAGCAGGTGTTGTACCTGGCAAAGTGTTATAGATAAAAAAGTTAACAGAATCCACACGGTATTCATTATTAACATCTTTAATTTGTGAAATTACTTCACTTAGTAATTCTGCACCATCAATTGGTTTTGGATGTAATCCAAGACCTTTTCTTTCTTCAATTTCGTTGATGTAATCCTTGTAAAGGCTCATAATTCTCTAATCTTTTTAATTTTACAAATCATTTAATGCTTCAACAAGCATCATATAAACTTGTAAATCACTACAATAACACTTTATTTATTTTTTCAAAAGACTTTTCACCTTCGAACAACCAAATCAAGTTCTCATTATTGAGTTTGTTAATTTTTTATTTTGTAGACAAAAATACGTTTATACTAATAATTTTTCATCAAAGAATGATATATTTTAGTTATAATATAATAATTTAGACTAATTACAAAAGAGTATTAAATTTCACTTTTACAAGTATTTAACACAAAAAAAATTCAACTTAAAAAATTATAGATAGTCAGAATATGAAGTTGATAATTTTTGGCATAGTTTTTTACGAAATTGAATTGAACTACATTTTTTAACATTTACTTCTTCATCTGTTTTTGAATCTAAAAATATATAATCAACACTTATTTATTGAGTAAGTGAAAAATTATCTCTGAATAAATATTAAATAATATTTATAATTATACGTATTTTATGTAAAAAAATACAAGTTTTCATTAACTTTGCGCCCTTAATTCATTATTATAGATATGAAACTTTGGGACAAAGGTTTTACCATTAATGATAAAATCGAAAAATTTACTGTTGGAAAAGACAGAGAATTAGATGCTCATCTTGCGAAATACGATGCATTAGCGTCGAAAGCGCAGGCAAATATGCTGGCAAAAACAGGTTTGATTACCAATGAAGAGAATGATGCGTTGCAAATTGCTTTGGATGAAATTTTGGTTCTGATTGCGGAAAATAATTTCGAAGTCGACGAAAATTACGAAGATATACATTCAAAAATTGAAGCTTTCTTAATTGAGAAAACGGGTGATGCGGGTAAAAAAATTCACGTTGCTCGTTCACGAAACGATCAAGTTTTGGTTGCAATTCAACTTTTTGAGAAAGAGTATTTAAAACATACAACCGAAAAAATTGTCAATTTAATTGAGATTTTCTTACAAAAAGCAGATGAATTTAAGAATCATCAATTACCAGGATATACGCATTTTCAGGCGGCGATGCCAAGTAGTTTTGGAATGTGGTTTTCTGCCTATGCAGAAAGTTTGTTGACAGATTTATACTTTTTTGAGGCTGCATATAAAATTTCTGATCAAAATCCTTTGGGTTCTGGAGCAGGTTTTGGAACAAGCTTCCCAATTGATCGTTTGCAAACAACGCAAGAATTAGGTTTTTCAGAAATCTTAGTTTCTTCTGTTGGTGCACAAATGCTTAGAGGAAAAACAGAAAAATCTGTTGCGACAGCTTTAGCAATGATTTGTGGAACGTTGTCTAAAATGTCATACGATTTGGTTTTATACAATTCTCAAGATTTAGCTTTTGTCAAGTTACCAAACGAAATGACAACAGGCTCATCGATTATGCCACACAAGAAAAATCCAGATGTTTTTGAGTTAACACGTGCGCATTGCAATAGAATTCAGGCGTTGCCGAATGATATTATGATGACAATTAATAATCTTCCAAGTGGATATCACCGCGATTATCAAATATTGAAAGAAATATTATTCGAACCAATGATTCAATTTGATAATATTATTGACATCTTAACATTTGCGATTCCTCAACTTCAGATTAAAGACAACTATATGAATCAGGATAAATATGATCCGATTTATACCGTTGAAAATATTAATGAAGCGATTAAAAATGGAACGCCATTCCGCGATGCTTACAGAGAAGTTGGTTTGTCTGTAGAAAATGGAACGTATGTACCACACAAAGAATTTCAGACTTCGCATATCGGAAGTATTCATAATTTGAGATTGGATTTAATTTCAAATAAAATCGAAAAATTCAAATTAGAAGCACAAGTTTTAAAATAATCGCTTGTAATACATCAAAAATCATCCTCAAATTTATAGAATTTGAGGATTTTTTTATTTTATAAATTTTATAATTTCGGAAAATATCAACGTTTAAAAAATTGATTAAGTGTATTTTGTAAAATAAAACATGTTTTACAAAATAATTACAATCATTTTTTATTATATCAGGTCAAAATCATTCTAACTTTGACACATCAAATTAATCGATTAAAATTTAAAAAGATGAAAAAATTTTTCGCAGTAGTTGCAGTAGCAGCTTTATCATTAGGAGCAGTATCTTGTGGAGAGAAAACTGAAGAAGCACCAGTAGAAGAAGCACCAGCTACAGATTCAGCTACAGCAGTAGTTGATTCAGCAGCAGTAGTTGACTCTGCAGCAGCTCCAGTAGCTGATTCAGCAGCAGTAGCAGCTCCAGCAGCAGATTCTACAGCAGTTGCTAAATAATTTATAGCGAAGCTAAAATATAAATGCGCTCAACTAGGTTGAGCGCATTTTTTATGATTTATATTTTTATGAATCTTAAATAAGATTTCCGTCAAATTTTCCTGATTGTATTTTCTTATCCAATTCTGCTTGAATATCCTCTAAAACAGGACGAACAGTAGATTCCGGAATATCCGAAACTCTAATATACATTAAGCCATCAATTGCATCATTAAATTTTGGATCAACATTGAAAGCAATCACTTTTGCGTTTTGTTTGATGTATTTCTTAATCAAAACAGGTAATCTCAACATATTGGGCTCAAGCTCATCAATTAACTTATCAAATTTATTCAAATCAGCTTCAGATTCATCGAAAATAAATTCTTTATCTTCCTCTTTCAGCTTAACTTTAAATTCATTTTTTGCTCTCACATATTGCGCTACAGTAGAATCATAATAATGAGATTTCATAAATTCGATCATCAACGATTTTGAGAAATCAGAAAACTGATTACTAATACTCACTCCTCCAATAATAAATTTCTGATTTGGATTTCTCAACGTGACATGCACAATTCCTCTCCATAATAAAAACAATGGCATAGGTTTTTGTTGATACTCAGCTGAAACGAAAGCACGTCCCATTTCGATACATTTCTTGAAGAAAGGATGAATTTCTGGATCAAAATTGAATAATTCATGAACATAAAATCCATTAATTCCATATTTTTCGTATACCTCAGAACCAATCGCCATACGATATGCTCCAACAATTTTATTGGTATCCTTATCCCATAAAAATAAATGATGATAATGATTATCGAAGCGATCAAGGTCAATTTCATCATTTGTACCTTCACCAATTGCACGGAAAGTTATCTCGCGTAAACGACCAATTTCTCTTAATATATTTGGAATTTGTTGAGCTGTAGAAAAGAAACATTCGTAATTATTATTCGTAAATAATAATGCTTGTTCATCTTTTCGTAAAGTCTCAATATCTTGAATTAATAAGCCTAAAGCAGTTTCCGAAATAATCGGCTTAACCTTTTTGTTAGAAGAAGATAAGCTTGGTAAATTCGGAATTTTCAATTCAATATTCGAAGGGTTTTTCAAGACTTGAGTTAAACTTCTTTTTTGTTTGTAATATGACGAAAGCATGTACGTTTTCTTTCTCAAAAACTCAGAATAATCTTCTATAGACACATGCTCGTCTTGTTGTTTCTGTAAAATTGGTTTTCCAATACGAATCTGAATTGGACGTGTTCTTTTCTTCATCATTTCAGCTGGCAACATTGCCGTTTGAAAATCTGGATGAATCTTCGCCACACGATAAAAAATATTACTATTTCGT
This sequence comes from Empedobacter sp. UBA5987, assembly GCF_002429865.1. Lineage (NCBI taxonomy): Bacteria > Pseudomonadati > Bacteroidota > Flavobacteriia > Flavobacteriales > Weeksellaceae > Empedobacter > Empedobacter sp. UBA5987. Next base: position 16,465 of record NZ_DJBB01000072.1, on the reverse strand, counting down.
GCTCTGAAAAACATTGGAACAACAGGAACTTTCGCTTTTTTGATCAACTTCATCGCTGATTCTTGCCATTCTCTGTCGATAATTTTGCTATCTTCATCACGATAAGAAACTTCGCCCGCAGGAAAAATTCCTAAACAACCTCCAGCTCTTAACAATTTTAACGCATCGCGCATTCCTGAAAGGCTACTGTAAGCATCTTTACGAGTTTCGAAAGGATTAACTGGGATAATCATCGGTTCTAATGGTTTAATTTTTTGCAATAAAAAATTACCCATCACCTTGAAATCAGGACGAATTTTTGACATAAAATGCATCAAAATAATTCCGTCCAACGCACCAAGCGGATGATTAGAAATAATAATAAAAGGTCCTTCTTTTGGAATACGTTTCAAATCTTCTTCATGGATTTCGTAATCCATTCCTAAATCATCAATCAAATAATCCAAAAAAGGTTCGCATTGCAAATGCTTTCCACGATTGTACAAATCGTTTAACTGATCTATACTGAAAACTTTTTTCAATGCCCAAGCCACAGGCTTTCCTAAAACACCAATTTTAGAAAGACCCGAAGCTGAATAGATATCTTGTGTCGTAATTAAACTCATTTAAGCTTTAACAACTATTTGTAATGTTTCGCGAACAGTTTGTCGCAATAATTCTTTTTCTTTTGAAACAACTTTGTCAGAATCTGCATCAAAATGGCGAATTGTGTACAATAAAACATTGTTTTCTTCTTGCACTTTATATTCTTCGTTCATATCTGCAACAAACTTTTCTAAGTTGTCATATTTATCCTCCAAACATAAAGATAATGAAATTGCTGAATTTTGCATCAAATTTACTTTGATTTGATAATCATATAGTTTATTGAAAATTCCGCTCAATTTATCTTCTGTAATAAACGAGAAATCTTTACTTGATAAACGAATCAAATGTTGCTCTCTTTTTAAGATAAAACATGGTACTTTTGGATCTAATGGTTGACCTTTCGCTACCTCTGTTCCTGCTTCTGTAGGATTAATAAATGATTTTACGAAGAAAGGAATTTCTTTTTGTTGAAGCGGCTGTAACGTTTTCGGGTGAATAACAGATGCACCATAATACGCCAACTCTATCGCTTCTTCGTATGAAATATGATTTAACAGCTCTGCATTATCAAAATAACGTGGATCAGCATTCAAAACACCTGGAACATCTTTCCAAATCGTCATGCTATTCGCATTTAAACAATAAGCAAAAATCGCCGCAGAATAATCTGAACCTTCGCGTCCTAAAGTTGTTGTGAAAAAGTTTGGATCAGAACCTAAGAAACCTTGTGTAATAAACAAACCTGTGTTTGGTAAACGTTTAATACTTTCTTCTGTTAACCCCCAATTAACTTTCCCTTCGCGGTAAGTATTATCTGTTTTGATATAATCGCGAACATCTAACCATTCATTATTAATTTGTATCGAATTAAGATACATACTGATGATTTTTGTCGAAATTAATTCTCCACAACAAACCACTTGATCGTACACATAGCTATAATTTGGTGATTTGTTACGTCTTAAAAACGAGACGATATCATCAAAAAATTGCGAAATTTCGTTCGAAACCTCAGCTGGATTATCAAATAATTCCGTCGCTAAAGCAATGTGTTGTTCTTTAACTTTGTGAATTGTTTTTTCGAAATCTTGTTCTTCAAAATAGCGTTTGACTACCTCTTCCAATGCATTTGTTGTCTTGCCCATAGCAGAAACAATGATACATGTATTTTCGTAACCAACAGATTGCAATAAACTCGCAACATTTCTAACGCCGGCTGCATCTTTCACCGAAGCACCACCGAATTTGAAAACTTTCATTTCTATAAAAACTTTTTTTTGTAAATATTTAACTTGCAAATATAACTAAACTACACTTTATATGTTGACCGAATTTAATTAAAATAAAAAATAAATTTGAGTGATGATTTTCACGTATTTAGATTAATTTCAAACGTTTGAAATGATATAAAATTGAGTTATTATTCCGATATTTGACCAGCAAAACATAATTATGAATACTAATTCTCATCAAACTCTTGGAGAGTTTATCATAGAAAATCAAGCAGATTTTATTTACTCATCTGGAGAATTATCTAGATTACTGAGTTCTATTAAATTAGCGACAAAAGTTGTTAATTATAAAGTAAACAAAGCAGGACTTGTAAATATTTTAGGCGAATTCGGAAATGAAAATGTCCAAGGAGAAAAACAACAAAAATTAGATGTTTTCGCAAACGATACGTTTATTGAAACGTTATCGCAACGCGAAGTTGTTTGTGGTATTGCTTCGGAAGAAAACGAAGATTTTATTGCAATTCAACCTTCAATAAATTCAAAAAACAGTAAATATGTTGTGTTGATTGATCCACTTGATGGTTCATCAAACATCGACGTAAATGTTTCTGTTGGAACAATTTTCTCTATCTACCACCGTGTTTCTGAACCTGGAACACCTGTTACAAAAGAAGATTTTTTACAACCAGGTAACAAGCAAGTTGCTGCAGGATATGTAATTTATGGAACATCTACAATGTTAGTTTACACAACAGGAAATGGTGTAAATGGATTTACCTTGAACCCAGGAATTGGAACGTTTTATTTGTCTCATCCAAATATGTGTATTCCAGAAGATGGACACATTTATTCAGTTAACGAAGGTAATTACGTGAAATTCCCTCAAGGAGTTAAAAATTACATCAAATACTGTCAGGCAGATGAAGAAGATCGTCCGTACACTTCTCGTTACATCGGTTCTTTATGTTCAGATTTTCACCGAAACATGTTGAAAGGAGGAATTTATATTTATCCTTCTGGAACAAATAATCCGAACGGAAAATTACGTTTATTGTACGAATGTAATCCAATGGCTTTTATTGCAGAACAAGCTGGAGGAAAAGCTTCTGACGGTTTCCAACGCATTATGGATATTGAACCTACAGAATTACACCAGCGCATTCCTTTCTTTTGTGGATCGAAAAATATGGTCGAAAAAGCAGAAGAATTTATGCGAAATGAAGAATTGAAATAATTATTTCTAAAAAAATAATCAAATAAAAAAATCCGCTCGATGAGCGGATTTTTTATTATCTAAACATCCAATTAAGGAATTGCAATACCTGGATAATTCCCTGGGTAAACATGTCTTAAAGTTGAATGATATTTTTTATTGATTGCATCAGCAAACATATTTGCGACAATTGCATATCCAGTTCCTGTTAAGTGAACTCCATCTAATGAGAACGCTCCACCAGAAACGAAAGTTGTTGTATATGTTTGTCCGTAATATTTAATTCCTGATTGAGAACTTAATTTTTTCATTTCAGAATATGTATCAACTAAAGCTAAATTATAAGCAGTTGCTAATTCAGCAATTGCTGCATTGTATTTAATTACAGCTGCTTCTGCTTTCGCAGTTTCTTTTGCTGTTAATACATAATTATCTGTCATTGGATAACTAACACCTACTACTGCTAATTTACCAGCTTCTTCTTGAGTTAATCCTAATTTCATTAACGCTGCAACTTGATTTGTATCAACTTTTCCAATTACAGAAGAAGAAGTTAAAACCAATAAATCTTTCGCTGTTGCTTGACGAGCTTGACCATAAATCATCCCAAATAAAGTTGCTTTTGCAGCTCCAATTTTAGGAGTAAGTGCAGCAGTGATTGTAGCTGATAAATCTGCTAAATCTTTATCTTTAATTACTACAGCACTTGCAGCATTCTTAGAAAAAAAGATTTTTCTTTCTGAAGCTCCAACCGCATCAAATACTTGATTTAATCCTGCATAAGTTGCATTCAATTCATCAATCATTGATGCAAAACTTGGGTTTGCAGGTGATAATGGCGCGTATGGAACCGTTGTAAAATATGGAATAGATGTTACAGAAGGAATATTTGCAATAACTCCTTTCGCCCCTACCGCTGTTAATGCTTTTAATCCATCATTAATTGTAGATTTTACCACATTTACATTAGAAATATCTGAACTTCCATAAGTTCTTGGATCAACATTATTTGTTTCATTATGATCTACTCCAACTCCACCAGATGTTGCATAACCTAAAACATCATTATTTCCAATCCAATAAGAGAAGAATGTTGGTTTTTGCGCAACTGCATCTCCAACTACAGAAGTTGTCGCATTACTTGCGAAACGTACAAAATAAGGATTCGCAGTTACTGGATCTGTTTTTAATCCTGCTGGATTTCCATAACCTGGCGCAACTAAATGATAAGACTTAGCACCTGGAACTCCCATATTTTGAAACTTTCCTTTATCTGCTAAGATATCTAAAGCCCCACCCGCAGGACTTGGAACTGGTGTTAAAGCTCCATTTACAATTTGTAAATTCAATTTACCTGGAAAACCTGGTAAATCAGTAAATCCACCTGTATCATTTTGCATATAAGGAATTTTAAATTCTCCTCCTCCTGCAGCTTTCATCAATCCAGCTAACATGTTTGGGTAAGAATTTTCTTGTCCAGATTTGTACAATGCATTATCTCTATAACCAGAAGTTAACGAGTTTCCTAATGCGATATATGTTTTAAAATTAGCTTCACCTGCAGAAACTTGAATATCTTCAATTGGATGATCAAAATCTTCGCTACAGTTAAACATCGTAGCAGCTAATGCAACTAATACTATTTTATTTAAGTGTTTCATTTTTGTCTTATTTTAGGTTGTACGATACGCCTAAACCAAAGTTTATAGCACGCATTTTAACATCTCCAGAGAAGTTTTGTTGAATATTATCAATATGTCTTTCGTCTCCTTTTACATATGATCCAAATAAATCAACATGAAAACCTGACTCAAATCTAAATCCTAATCCAGCTGAAACTGAATTCAAGTTAGAACTTGGTGTTTCTGATGACCAATAAGCTGATGGAACTGGTGATTTATCATGATAATAACCAACACGTCCAACAATCATCTCGCTGAAAGTATACTCTGCTCCAAAACGGAATAATGTATTGTCTTTCCAGTTTTTCGTAGAAGATGATGTGTAAAAAGTATTAGAAGCATCATTATATAAATTGATATCTAAACTTTTGTAACGTGTCCAGTTTTGCCAAACTACATCTCCAAAAAGTTCTAATTGTGGTAAAACTTTGTAAGACATTCCAAATGTAAACTCTGATGGTAATGGTAAAGTTGTATTCCATTTATCTGTATTAAAAGGCACATTAGATGCAATTCCAGAAGGAACATTCGACCATGTAACATCACCTTTGTTTGCAGAAACATCTACATTAGAACGGTACGCAATTCCAACTCCAAATTTATCTGTTGGCTTGAACATTGCTCCAACATTAAATCCTAAACCATGAGCATCTTTATCCTCTAATTTAAGTTTAATATCATTTCCAGCAACTGTTTGTACTTTCTCTAATTTAGCTGTTCCGTGTGTATAAATGAAACCTACACCCAAACTAAACCAATCAGAAAAACGATATGCAACCGTTGGCTGAATATTGAATGCTTTCAAGTCAATATGTGTAATATTTGCTTTGTTTTGCCAATCTTCTGGCCACGTAACCGAACTACCAAAAGGCGTCGTAACACTCAATCCAATTGCTAAATCATCTACAGGCTTGTAACTAACTGCCAAATACATTGGTGTTCCTAATTTACTATCTGTTTCTGCTTTTTGTAACGTCATTGGATCTTGCCATTTTACGTCAGTTTTTACACCAAAACCTCCGACAGCAATACTCAATTTACTATCAACAAAAGCTAAACCTGCAGGATTATAAAACGCAACACTCGCATCGTGAGTTTGTGTTGCAGAAGTCCCTCCCAATGCCGCTTGGCGAACTCCTTGTAAAGCAACTCGGTATCCACCTGCGAATGCAGAAGAAGATAAGCCGATTAATGCTAAGGTTAAGAAAATTTTCTTCATATTTTTTGTTCGTTTTTAATAATTCCTTTAAACAAAAATAACATAATTTTATAATAATGTTATGTTAACATAATAAATCTTGAAAAAATCTTTATTCTTAAGGCTTTCAGCCAGAATAATATTTGTGTAAAATATACACTATTGATAAATTTCTTTGATTTTTTCAGATATAATATATCCTTCAGACCAACACGCCTGAAAATTGAACCCACCTGTTATGGCATCAATATTTAAAACCTCACCGGCCATAAACAATTGTGGGATTTTTTTTGCTTGCATCGAATGAAAATCAATCTCTTTCAAATCGACACCGCCAGCCGTCACAAACTCATCTTTGAACGTACTTTTTCCATTAATTTGGTATTTTCCTTGCGTCAATTCTATTGCAATTGCTTCGATGTGTTTTTTCGATAAATCTGCATAAACCTTGTTTTCATCTATATTACAATAGCTCAGAATACTAAACCAAAAACGCTTCGGAAAATCGAATGGATTATTTTTATGCACATTTTTCTTAGCATCAACTTGTTTTTTATCATTCAAAAATGAAATGATTTCGTCTTTAGATTGATTTACAAAATTGATTTCAGTTTCGAATTTATAATTGCTTTCATTCAATTTTAAAGCACCCCAAGCCGATAATCTCAAAATCGCTGGTCCACTAAATCCCCAATGCGTAATTAGTAACGGACCTTCTTCTTCTAATTTTTGTTGATTGATTTTGACTTCAGCATTATCGAAAGAAATTCCCATCAATCCTTCAATTCGAGGATCTTTGCAATTAAACGTGAATAAAGAAGGAACTGGTTGAACGATTTTCAAACCTATATTTTTCAAACTTTTCCAAAATTTAGGCGTACTTCCTGTTGTCACAATCACCGTTTCGAAAAAATGTTTTCCTGATTTTGTTATCAATTCATAACCACCATCAACTTTATTAATTTCTTGCACACCATCTGAGAAATTAAGCTGAACTTTATTTTGATCAACCGCTTTTGTCAAAGCCTCTATAATCGAAAGTGAAGAATCGCTAACTGGAAAAATACGGTTATCGTCTTCTATTTTCAATTCTACTCCGCGCTCATCAAACCAAGCCATTGTATCACCTGGTTGAAACGTGTAAAAAACGCTTAATAATTCCTTTTTTCCGCGTGGATAAAACTCGACCAAATCAAGCGGATCAAAACATGCATGCGTCACATTACATCTTCCTCCACCCGAAATGCGTACTTTTTGAAGCGGCAGATTTGCTTGTTCAAACAATATAGTTTGTTGTCCTACAGTTTTTCCAAGGTTTGCTGCAACAAAATATCCTGCGGCACCACCTCCTACTATGGCTATTTTTTTCACGGGGCAAAGGTAAAGTTTTATTTTTAACAGAATTTTTGACAAAAAAAGGAAATGTTTTCACATTTCCTTTTAAGACTTTTGTTCATGAAAAACGAACAAAGGTGTAATATTTTTATTTGCAATTTTCTTTGTAAATCCTGGCGAAAAAATCTTATCAAAAAACCCTTTATTGCGACTCACAACCGTCAACAAATCAATTTGTTTTTCATTAATAAAATCCAACACCGCATTTACAGGATCAGAATCATGATAAATTTCAAAAACAATTGGATCTCCAGCAAACTGATCTTGCCAATCTTTCATTGCTTGTTGATTAAATTTTCCATCTTTCGAAACGTGCATACAATGAATTTTTGCCTGATGACGATTTGCAATTTCAATCAAATACTTTAACGCATCTTTATCTTTTTGATCAAAAACAGTCGTAAAACCAATATTTTTAAATCCTTTGAAAGACATTCCGTGCGGAACACTAAGAATCGGAACTTTCATCGATGTAATCGCATTTATCGTATTCGAACCGAAAAGCATTTTCTCAATTCCTGAATTTCCATCCGTTCCCATCACTACAAAATCAACGCTTTCTTCACCAATAATTTCGCGTAGAATGTATAAGAAATTTCCTTCTTCTAAAATAAATTTGATTGGAATTTCATTCAAACCATTATCATCAGCAATTTGTCTTAGTTGCGGAATATTATCTTTAAAGTTATCGAAACTTCCTAATTCTACCGTTTCATATACATTCTGAATCAATCCAGCACTCAAACTTCCAGTAATCATTGGCAATTCATAAACATGCAACACATAAACTTGTGCATCGATACTTTTTGCAAGATTTAGTGCATATAAGAAGGCGTTATTGGCAGTTTCTGAGAAATCTGTTGGGAACAATATTTTTTTCATCTTTTCGTGTTTTGTACTCAAAAGTTACGAATAATTTCATTTCAACACGAAAAAAGCTCAATCTATTTCTACAGATTGAGCTTTGTATATTCAGTATAAATTATCTTATTCGTGGAAAACAAACAAAGGCACGTTGTGTTGCGTCAAAATTTTCTTTGTAAAACTTGGTGAAAATAATTTCTCGAAGAAGCCTTTGTTACGGCTGACTACTGTCAACAAATCAATTTTTTCTTCTTTGATAAATTCCAAAACTGCATCAACAGATTCATCCGCAGTATAAATAGAAAAATCTACAGGTTCGTCTTTATAATATTCTTTCCAATGATTAAGCGTCGGAATATCATAATTTCCATCTTTCGAAACGTGTAAACAATGCACTTTTGCTTTGTAACGATAAGCGATTTCTGTTAAATAATCTAAGGCTTTGCGGTCTTTATCTTGGAAAATTGTCGTAAATCCGATGTTATTTATTCCTTTGAATTTATAACCATTTGGCACGCTCAATACCGGAATTTTAAGATGTTTGATTGCATTCATCGTATTCGAACCAAAAAGAACTTTATCAAATCCTGTATTTCCAGTCGTTCCCATTACCACAAAATCTACTTTTTCATCTTCGATAAATGTTGGCAACACAAACGAAAGCATTCCTTCTTTTACGAAAAATTTCAAATCAACATTTGCAAAACCATTGTCCTCAGCCATTTTTCTCAAGAACGGAATATGATCTTTTAAATTCTCGAAATTATTTAATTCAATTGTATTATAAACATCTTGCAAAATACCAGCATCGATTCCTCCACTTACCATTGGATACTGAAAAGCGTGCAAAACATACAATTCTGCATTCTGATTTTCGGCTAAATTTAACGCATACAAAAACGCATTATTTGCTGTTTCTGAAAAGTCTGTTGGAAATAATATTTTTTTCATAATCTGTCTGTTTAATAGCTCTTTAAAGATACGAATTATAAAATTATTTATATTTTAATTTGATGTTAAATCTTATTGTTTTTTTATTATTTACGATGATTAAAAATATTATCATTTTCGTGTAAATAGTAATCCGTAACTTTGTACCTTAAATAATTTTTCAATTCATGAATAATAAATATTTTCAAAAAACCATTGTTCGATGGTCAGATTTGGATGCTAATCGCCATTTAGCGAATGCTTCGTATATGAATTTTACAAGTTTTGCACGTATTGCTTTTTTGAGAGATTATGGCATTTCGATGAAAAATTTGGCTGAATACGGAATTGGACCAGCTATTTTGCACGAACAATTTTCTTTTTTTAAGGAAGCAATGGAAGGTGAAGAAATTTATATTTCGGTAGAAATTGGTGGAATGTCGGAAGATGGAATGATTTATCAATTTATTCATAATCTATATAATCAAGATGGTGTACATCTTTGCCATTCTGAACTGACAGGCGTTTGGTTTTCGATGTCGAAAAGAAAAATGCAAGCACCACCAACAGAAATGTTAGAAAACATTAAAAAATCATTTGAAGGACAAACCGTGAAAACAATGTCGAAACAAGACATTATCAATTTACCTTTTCGTTCAGAAAATATAGATCCTTCAATCTTTACTCAAAAATAAAATCATGTTAGAAGATAAAAACGTTTCAAAAACAAGTTTAGCCGAAATTGGAGAATTTGGTTTAATTAATCAAATCAAAGAAGGTTTTCCGATCAAATTAGAAAGCTCTATCAAAGGAATTGGCGACGATGCGGCTGTTCTTGATTATAAAAAAGATAAAATTGTCGTTTCTACTGATATGTTGGTAGAAGGTGTAAATTTTAGCTGGTCGTATATGCCTTTGCGCCATTTGGGTTATAAAGCAGTTGTGACAGCGATTAGTGATATTTTGGCGATGAATGCTATTCCAAAACAATTGTTGGTTTCGATGGCAATTTCGAATCGTTTTACGATAGAAGCTGTGGACGAAATTTACAACGGAATGAAATACGCTTGCGACAAATACAATATTGATATTGTAGGCGGCGATACAACTTCTTCTGTTAGCGGACTTGTACTAAGTATGACGGCGATTGGTTCGGCTCCAGAAAAAGATTTGGCTTATAGAAATGGTGCGAAAGAAAATGATTTGGTTGTTCTTTCTGGTGATTTAGGTGCTTCTTTTCTTGGTTTGCAAGTTTTAGAACGCGAAGCGCAAGTATCAAAAGTAAATCCTAATAATCAACCAGATTTCGAAAACTATTCATATTTAATTGAACGCCAATTAAAACCTGAGGCACGTTTGGATATTATCAATCTCTTGAAAGAATTGAAAGTTAAACCAACTTCTATGATTGATATTTCGGACGGATTATCTTCGGAAATTATTCATCTTTCGAAAGAAAGTGGTGTTGGAATTAATATTTACGAAGAAAAAATTCCATTAGATTCTATTGTGATTCGCACAGCCGAAGAATTCAAAATTAATCCAATCACATGTGCATTAAGCGGTGGAGAAGATTATGAATTGCTGTTTACAATTGATCAAAAAGATTTTGAAAAAATCAAAGGAAATCCGCATTTAACGGTGATTGGTCATGTAACTGGTAAAAACGAAGAAAACTATTTGATTACACGTGGAAGCGAACAAATGGTTCCATTAACAGCACAAGGTTGGGGAATTGAAACAGAAGACGAAGAAGTAGTTTTAGACTGAATTTATTTCAGTTTCTCATCAAATATAAAATCAAAAGCATTCAAGGAATTGAGTGCTTTTTTAGTTGAAATAAGTTGTATTTTAGTTTATTTTTTAAATTATGTCTAGAAAATTTTCAATAAAAAATACGTTATTCTCAACAGGAATTGTTTTGATATCATTATCATTCATAATGTTTATTTATGCAATGAGTATGTTTACAGCAAGAGGAAATTTCAGTAAGTTCTCTGTGAAAATTTCTGAAATATGTCTAGTTTTTTGGTTTCCAACTTTAATTATTGGTGTCATTATTTTTATACTTGTTGCTGTATTAAAAAACTATAAAAACAAAAAAAGCTCGAACCAATAAGTTCGAGCTTTTATATTGTTAGCATTTTCGCTGTCGAATTATCAATTAAGATAATGGTTCAACTGAAACGTAAGATCTATCGTTACGTTTTTTAGTGAAAACTACTTTTCCGTCAATTAAAGCGAATAATGTGTGATCTTTACCGATTCCTACATTATCACCAGGATGATGTTGAGTACCTCTTTGACGAACAATAATGTTACCAGCGATTGCTGCTTGTCCACCAAAAATTTTAACACCTAAACGTTTCGAATGTGATTCACGACCATTTTTCGAACTTCCGACCCCTTTCTTATGTGCCATTTCGTTTTGTTTTTAAGAGTTAATAATTAATCTCAGCTCAATCTTAACCGATTGAAGCTACTTCAATTTTAGTGAATTGTTGACGATGACCGTTAGACTTTTGGTAACCTTTTCTTCTTTTCTTTTTGAAAACGATTACTTTGTCTCCTTTCACGTGTTCAACGATTTTAGCTACTACGGTAACTCCGTCTATAACTGGGGCGCCGACAGTGATTGCTCCGTTATCTGTTAATAAAACACGGTCGAATTTTACTTCATCACCTGCTTCACCAGCTAAACGGTTTACAAACAATTGTTGGTCTTTTTCAACTTTGTATTGAAGCCCTGCTATCTCTACAATTGCGTACATAAATTAATGTTTATAAATGAAAATTGAGTGCAAAGATAATCAAAATTTTGAATTTAGATACTTGAATTCATTGAAATTTAATTAGAAAGATAAAAAAACTATGACATATCTTCTATTTGGATTAATTAAAAATAAATATCTTTGCATATAGTAAAATCATAGATAGATTGGTAGAAATGGTTGAAAATTATTCTTTAAAAGATTTAAAAATTGGTGAACAAGCAGTTGTAACTGGATTTAGTACAGAAGATATACCTGCTAAGTTTTACGAAATGGGCTTTATTCCGGGAACAAGTTTATTGGTAAAAAATAAGGCTCCGTTTGGTGGTCCTATTTGCATTAGTATCATCTCTAACAAGTCTGTTTTAGCTTTAAGAAGAAACGAAGCCGATAAAATTTTGATAACAAAAAAATAATGAATCATTATAAAATTGCCTTAATTGGTAACCCAAATGTTGGTAAAACTTCGTTATTTAATAAATTAACAAATCTTCGTCAAAAAGTTGGGAATTATCCAGGTGTGACGGTAGAAAAACGCGAAGGTAAAATAGAACGAAATGGAAATAAATTCCAAATTACAGATTTTCCCGGAACGTATACAATTTATCCAAGCTCTTTGGATGAAGAAATTGTTTTCAAAACTTTAGGAGACAAAACCAATAACCATTACCCAAATTTGGCGATTGTTGTTGGTGAACCATCTAATCTAAAACGATCGATTTTGTTGTACCAACAAGTTCGAGATTTAGACGTTCCTGCGATTTTTGTCATCAATATGAAAGATGAAATCAAAAGCAAGGGATTAAATATTGATTTGAAAAAGTTAGAAGATTTTCTTCAAACAAAAATATACTTAACAAACGCGCGTACAAGCGAAGGAATTGATGAATTGGTAGAAGCTTTTACAAAAGAAGCAACTCCATATAATTGTCATTACGAAATTCCGAAAGAGCATCTTTCTATTGTAGAAAAAATCAAGAATGAATTTAATCTTAAATCTGATTATTTAGCTTGGCAATATCTTTCTCAGAAAGAAGTTCCGTTCGAATCGAAAGAAAATCTAAGTAAATTAGATACAATTAAGAAAGAAAATTCTATTGTTTCGAAACGATTACAAGTTAAAGAAGCATTAGATCGAAATAAAATTTTAGAGGATAAATTAAACGATATTATTTCGTATAATTTTGAAGGAAATGAAACGTTAACCGATAAAATTGATAAAACATTGATTCATCCAGTTTTTGGATACATCATCTTTTTAGGAATTTTATTATTAATCTTTCAAGCTGTTTACGCATGGTCTGCACCATTAATGACAATGGTCGAAGATTTATTTGGTTGGATCGACGAAAAAGCAATTAGTTTAATTCCAGAAGGTCCTATCAACGAAATTATTGGAGGCGCAATAATCCCAGGTATAGAAGGAATTGCCGTTTTCGTTCCGCAAATTGCCATTTTGTTTTTATTCATTTCAATAATGGAAGAAACGGGCTACATGAGCCGCGTGGTTTATTTAATGGACAGATGGTTAAAACCGTTTGGATTAAGCGGAAAAAGTGTCGTTCCATTGATTTCTGGTGTTGCCTGCGCCGTTCCTGCAATCATGTCTGTGCGTAATATCGAAAATGATAAAGAACGTCTATTAACGATACTTGTAACACCTTTTATGACGTGTTCGGCTCGTTTACCAATTTACATCGTTTTGATCGCTTTGGTAATTCCCGACGAACATATTTTTGGATTAAGTTACCAAGCTTTGGCGTTATTTGTGATGTACATTTTAGGTGTTTTAGGCGCATTGGGAAGTGCTATTTTATTGAATTTAATCATTAAAGCAAAACATAAAAGTTACCTAATTTTAGAAATGCCAACGTACAAACTTCCTGATTGGAAAAATGTTGGAATTAATGTTTGGGAAAAAACGTTAGGATTTTTAGTTGATGCGGGTAAAATCATATTTGCAATTTCGATTATTCTATGGGTTTTAGGAACTTTTGGACCTGGAGAACAATTCAAAAATGCAGAAGAAATTGTAACTGCTCATCACCCAAAAATGAATGAAGAAGATTTAGCAAATGAAATTGCTTCTTACAAATTAGAACATTCATATTTAGGGAGATTAGGTTCAGTTATAGAGCCAGTTGTAGAGCCATTAGGATATGATTGGAAGATGGGAATTGGTTTAATTTCATCATTCGCTGCGCGTGAAGTTTTTGTTGGAACAATGTCAACGGTTTACAGCTTAGGAGAAGTTGATGTTGAAGACAATGGTCAAAAAGATCGTTTACTTCATCGTATGAAAAATGAGATTAACCAAAACACAGGAGAACCAGCATATAACCTTGCTACAGGAGTTTCGTTATTGTTATTTTATGCATTCGCAATGCAATGTATGAGTACAATTGCGATCGTAAAACGCGAAACAAATTCTTGGAAATGGACATTGATTCAGACAGGGTTTATGACAGGTTTGGCATATGTAGTTGCATTTATTGCATATCATTTTTTAAAATAGTAGTATGGACAATATTTGGATACAATATATTTTTATCGCTTTCCTTTTCGGATTTGCAGTTTGGTATGTTGTAAAATTAATTAGAAACTCATTTAGCTCAAAAGGAGGCGGATGCTCAAAAGGCTGTGGTTGTTCTCCAAGCAAAGATGAATTTCAAAAAAAGGCTAACTCTTAAAAGTTAGCCTTTTTTATTTCAAAATTTCGGACTATTTTTACAATAGTATAATCAGTAAAAATTAATTATTTTAATGATTATCAATTAGTTTTATTTTATTAATTCGGAATATAAATTTTACAAAAATGGAAACTTGGTTAATCATTTTATTAATAGTTTTAGCTATAATTATCTTAGGATTAATTATTTACTTTGTTTCCAAAAAAACTAAACAATCAACTGAGATTTCTACTGAAAAAATTAATTCTGTAAAAGAAATTAAAGAAATTCCTTCTGAACCAATCAAAGAAGAGGTTACAAATAAAATAATTCCTCCAACTCCATCAACAGAGGTCATCATTGAAGAAAAACCAATGAATAACCTTAGCATTTCATCTAAAACCGAAAATGATTTACTTCGAAAATTAGAATTGTTCGAGAAAAATAAAGGATTTATAAAGAAAGATGTTAACCTTGCTTTATTATCCAAACAATTTGAGACGAATACAAAATATCTTTCCGAAATCATTAAAACGCATCGCCAAAAACAATTTAATTCCTATTTAAATGAGTTGAGAGTAAATTACATTGTGAATCGCCTTCAAAATGAGCCAAAATACATTAATACGAAAGTAAGTTATTTAGCAAGCGATTGCGGATTTGCTTCTCATAGTACGTTTACCACAACTTTTACTCAAATCATGAACGAATCTCCTTCTGCTTTTGTAAAAAGAATTAAAGCGGAACAAAAAAATTCGTAATTACGAATTAATAAAATTTATATAACTGAATTTTAAATAGATAATCATTTATATTCATTTTATTTTTTACACCAATTAATACAAGAGCTATATAAAATAATTTCATAAATCTCGATTGTATTTTTTTATTCTTAATTAAGACTTTATCTTTAATGTAAGATTGTGTCTTATGCGAAAAATTGACCCCGAAATACTTGCTCAAAAAATAAAAGAAGGTGATCGTTTTGCCTTATCAAGAGCTATTACACTTGCCGAAAGCAATCGTTTAGACGATTTAAAATTAGCGCAACATATCATTAGTTTATTACCTGTTTCCAAAACTTCAAAAAGAATTGCCATTACTGGAATTCCTGGTGTTGGGAAAAGTACTTTTATCGAATCTCTGGGGAAATATATTCTGAGTAAAGATGAAAAAGTAGCAATTTTAGCAATTGACCCGAGTAGTTCACTTTCCAAAGGAAGTATTTTAGGTGACAAAACGCGCATGGAGGACTTATCGCGAGAAGAGAATGCTTATATACGTCCAAGCGCTTCTAATGGCTCTTTAGGCGGTGTTACATCGCGCACATATGAAGCAATTTTATTATGCGAAGCAGCAGGATTTGAAAATATTTTGATTGAAACTGTTGGTGTTGGACAATCTGAGACCTTAGTAAATGAAATTTCAGATCTCTTCCTATTTCTTCAACTTCCGGGTTCTGGAGATGATTTACAAGGAATAAAACGCGGAATTATGGAAATGGCTGATTTGATTTTCGTTAATAAATCAGATTCGTTTCAAGAAAAATTAGTGAAAGATGCAAAATTGGACATTGTTCGTTCGTTGCAATTTTTACCAACCAAATCTTCTCAATGGAAAAGAAAATCAATTATCGGTTCTGGATTAATCGGAAAAGGAATTCCTGAACTTTGGGAATTGGTCAATGATTATTTCAAATTTATTAATGAAAATAATTATTACCTATCAAACAGAGAAAAACAACAGTTAAAACAAGCAGAACGCTACACAATTGATTTGATTAATCAACAGTTTTTAAAATTACTTAAGAAGCAACCATTAGAATTGAGCAAAAATTTGTCTGCATTCGAAATGGCAAAAGATTGGTTGAATAACCATACTGAAATTGATATAAAATAAAAAAAAGACAATCAAATTGAT
>NZ_DJBB01000064.1:0-55654 GCF_002429865.1 Empedobacter sp. UBA5987 | reverse complement strand
ACTACAAGATATGAAAAATTGCCATATTTAGTGTTGGGCAAAAAGCACATAAAATTGATGTAATTTCTTACCAAGATCATTCAGAAGCTACACTGCAAGTCAATCCTGACGGAAGCGGAAAGATTTTAAAAGTAGATTTATTTCCTGAAATTATTATTTCTGATTCATCACAAATCGAGTTGGCGCTTTCACTTCACAAAAAGGCAAACGAATTGTGTTTTATTGCGAATTCATGCAATTTTCCTGTATATCATCACGCAAAATGTAGCGCAAAATAAAACCGAGCTAAACTCGGTTTTAATAATTTATTATATTTCTAAAAATATCTGAAAAATTATTAATAAAATAATTTTCCTCATAAGACGTAATAAATTCTGGAGATTTAGTTAATGTTGTATTATTTAACTCAAAATTTCTTTGCTGAGAAAATAATAACTCTCTATTTTTTAAATTAAGAACTTGCAAAGCAATACTATATCTACTTTTACCTTCTTCTGGTAATTTCGCTTTACTAAGACTTAGATACTGAGCCTCTTGAATATACGGTTCTACTTTTAACTCTACAATAAATGCATAATCATAATAAGTATCATGATTTATAAAATTCATAAATTCATCCGACTTATAGTATTTATCATAAAACTCTAATGAATTAACAATCGTATTTTCATCATTAAATAATCCTTTTACAGATTGGTCAATTTTTTCATGAAGTTTATCTGAACCCTCTGGAAAATCATTCTTTATAATGACATAATTTTTTTGTTCCTCTAAATTAAGTTGAACAGTATTATTTTCATTTAAAGAAACATTTTTTTCGAGGCGATTTACATTATACGAATTGCACGAAGTAAAAATAATTATTAAAAGTAAAAAGCTATATTTCATGGATATAAATAAGATTTCACCAAAATTTGACTGTAAAAATGAATTCGATAATCTTTCATATTTATTTTATTAAGGTTCAATTTCGTTATTAAATCTGTGGTAATAGTACAATATTTTATTTTACATCGAATTCGCTTTATTCCCTTCAAAATGAATCATCCAAGGTGTTCCAAATTGATCGATAAAAGACGCATAAAGTTCAGCAAAAAACTGTTCTGCCAAAGGCATTTCTAATGATTTTGCATTCACCGAAAGACGATCATATAATTGATGCGCTTCTGCAGGATTATCGACATCAAGCATAATGTAATTGTTATTTCCTGCTTGATATTTTTGTCCAAATTCTTCGACAACATCAGAACCCATTAACATTGTTGTTTCATTAATAAACAATGCCACATGCGAAACTTTATCCTTTGCACTTTCTGGAATCTGAAATTCTGGACTTGGCGGCATATCACCCATTTTATACATCCCAATATTTTGCGTTTCAAAAACAGTTTCATAAAACTGAAATGCCTTTTCGCAATCTCCGTTAAAATTTAAGTAAGCGTGTACTTTAGCCATAATATAGTGTTTTTTTGTGATTATTTTTTTAATATAATGGTTGACCATTTTCATCGGTTGTTAAAACCTCTGTCATATAATTCAAAAATGGTTGAAGAACCTGAATTGATTTCGCCACTTTCTGCGGAAAATCTTTTGCTAAAACTTCTTCATCCGTGAAATTCTTGATAAATAAATATTGCTTTTTACGCAACAATTCAATTCGCTCATGATCTTTCGAAAAACCTTTTGGCGCAGATTTCACTTCATCTCCTTGCATTTCTCCAAACTCATTCATAATTGTTTTGGATTGAAGAATCTTCGCTAATTCATCCGAAACTTCAATATCTTTTCTAATACGAAGCAAATCATCGCGCTCTGGTCCCCAAAAACCAACACCTATAAAATTATGATTCGGTTGAATATGGAAATAATACCCACCTCTATTAAGTGGCTTTTTGCGACCTGTTTGCGCAGAAAAATGAGTTTTATAAGGAGTTTTATCATGAGAAAAACGAACATCTCTATAAATTCTATAAATTTTAAGCGGTTCTAATTCTTCCTTTTTACTTAATTGTTGATAAATCGCATTGAAAATTGAATCTGCTTCAGCTTTCGCTGTATCAAATTCAACTTTATGTTCTGTAAACCATTCGCGGTTATTATTTTTTTCTAATTTTTTTAAAAATTTATCGATTTGTGACATGATTTATTTTTTTCGATTAAGTAGTACTTTTTCATAATTTTCTATCCATTGTTGTGGCGTAATTTTTTGCGCTAATTCTCCGATTAATTCAAACGGAATATCCTCTACTTTTTTGAAACGAATACAACTTTTTCCCATATCTAATTTACGTTTTGAGTATTTTGGATATTCATCAACAAACCAATTCAGCAATTTATTGTCCATATAAATTCCCATGTGATATAACGCAATGAAATTCTTTTGAGAAGCAATATTGATAAACGGCAACGGTGATTTCGGATCGCAATGATAACCATTCGGATAAAGTGAAAACGGTACAACAAACCCAAGATGACCATAGCTCAACTGCAACTCGAAACCAGTGGGTAATTTATCTGCCAAAATTTTAATTAATTTCTCAACAGCTTCTTTTCTTTCTACAGGAATTGACGTTAAATATTCTTCTAAATTTTCGACTTCATATTGCATTATTTTCGATATTTATCATTCAAACCTTTTCCTTCTAAAATCATAGGTTTTATTTTTTCGATGCGAGAAATTTTCGTTTTCTCTTGTTTTGCTTCATCAATATATTCGATGTATTCTTTTTGTCTTCCTGAAGTTAAAGCTTTAAATGAAGTAAATAATTTATTGTTTTGATTTAGAGTTTCTTTCAAAATCCCATCAACTTCTTTTGGTACAGATTTTTGAGGTTTTATTTCCTTTCCGTCTTTCACCAATTGAATCGCTTCTAAGACATATTCTCTTACTTTTTCGACATCAATTTCATCGGCAGAATTAAATCTCCATTGACGCAAAGCTTTCGTTTTTTCTTCATTCGCATTCACCAAAACTTTATATTGATCTTTCAAGAAAACGCCATTGTGAAACCACAACGCAAAATGATTTTTGAAACCACTAAATGCCAACACATTTTTCTTGTTAAACGTATAAATATCTCCACCCCATTTAAACTCTTTTACAAGTTCCGTTTCATTTACAACTTGTTGAATTTTCTCATTCGCTTCTGCCCAATTACCATTGTATTTCGTCCATTCTTCAGCTTTCTGATCTTTCATCAAACTAACTTTATACAACACAATTTCTCTCAATAATTTCTTCGGTAAAACTTTATCCAAGGGAAGTTGTATTGCACCTTTTGATGTTTTATAATCGGTTAAATTATTTTGAAAATGTTCGATTGTTTCTGCTCCAGGATAAATCCCTACATGATTTTTGAACATCGCAAAATGAATCACATTTCCATTCAAACGAAATGTTGGCATTTTATAATTAATCGTTTCCATTGCTCTTGGTACAGCTTCATGAATAATTTTTCTTACGTTTTCTAAAATCTCCTGTTTAGCTTGATCAAACCCAAGAATATATTCATCAATAGTTGTGAAATTATCTGTCATCATAATTAATCTTCGCAAATCTCTTTCAGTTTGCGCAGTGCATTTATCCACATTTCTCTGACTTGAGTTTCTGGAAAAACCTGATCATCTATCTCCACCGAACAGGTTAATCGTGTGTGACCTTCTACATCTTCCATTTTATAGGTTTCTTCTGTATTTTTCCACGCATCAATTTCTGGTCCATCAAAAATTTCTTGACCTTCTTCATTCAGCTTTCCTATATGACGCATTTTGATTGATTTTCCAATAATATTTTCATCTATTGTAGCAATCATCGCTGCCGAACCTTTCTCGGTATCATAAGTGAAATAAACATGAGAACCTTCGGACCAATCTCCTTTAAAATCTGAAGTTTCACTAAACGATTTCGTCCAAATTTTATACGAATCTGGCGCAATCATTACTTTATGCACATGTTTAGGCTGCGCATAAATTACTTCTGTAAACGATACTTTTTTCATATTTTAAGCATTTGCTAATCCAAAAACAGCTCCAGCAGGATCTTCTACAATTGCAAATTGAAGATTTCCTTCTTTATTTTTAATCTCATGAATAGATTTCCCTCCCATTTCCAACGCTTTTTGTAAACTTTCCGCAACATTTTCTACACTAATGTACATAATCCATTGCGAAGGAATTCCTTTATTCATACCACGTTTCGTACAAACTCCACCAGCCGCATTTTCTGGAGAAGACATCATTGCATAATCATTGTATTCTTCTTCGCCATCTTTCATCGCAACATTTTTGACTTCCCAACCAATCACTTCTTTGTAAAAATCTTTTAATTCAGTCGAATTTTCAACAGTTAAATCAGCCCAAACCATTTGACCAATTTTCGATTTATTTTCTTCCATCTTCTACTATTTTTATCGATTTGATTCAACATAATTTTTGAAACTATTCAAAATAGCTTGCCAACCTTGTTGTTGCATTTCAGTAGGATTTTGACTTTCTGGTTCAAATTTTTCTGTGATTTTGGTTAAATTATTTTCTTCATGAAAATTAATTTCAACCTTACGACCATCTGCAATGTAATAACGAATAAATTTATTTGGAATGATTTCATCATATTTAGCTTCAAATTCGAATTGAAAACTGCCATCTTTCGCAGCCATCGTACTCTTTAATTTTCCACCAACTTGCAAATCATTTTCTGCTTTCGGACAATGCCAATCATCAGAAGCTTGATTCCATTTTACAATATCTTCAGGAGAATTAAAAGCTTTCCAAACTTGATCTATTGGAGCATTTATTATTGTTTCGATTGTGATCATACGTATGTCTTTTGTTCATTTTTAAGGTTTCATAAAATCAAAAGCACCTTTGCGCAAATTAATTCCGTATTCGAGATAAGCTTTCAGACACGCCAAGAAATTCGCCCAACCTTCTGTTTGTCCCATCAATTGCTTAATTCCAGCTTCATCATCATTCATTTCATGTTCAATGACTTTAACAATTGTCGAATCATTTTCTCCTTTTTCGAGAAAAATCTCCACCAACATATCATCAACTCCACCGCTCCAATCAAAAGAAATATATTCATCTTGTTTTAAATCGCCTCCCATTACAGGAAAAATATCATCAAACTCGGGAAATTTCCATTCAACAATTTTTCCAGTTTCGATAGCACCCGTCGAAGAAGCAATAAAATATTGATTCATTTTATTTGGATTAACAATCGCATCAAAAACTTCATTTTTAGATTTCTGAATTTGAATTGTTGCTTTTACAGTTAACTTCATTTCAATTGATTTTGGCTAACTAATTTAGTCAAAAAAAGTGTTCGAATTTTCGAATTCATAAAAAATAATTAAAACTTTATCGATATTGAAATCATTTGTAGAAAATAATTCGATTTATAAGTGTAAAATTTAAAAGTTTTTTACATTTATAGTATTGTAAAATTGATAAACACGTGAAAAAATTTACTCAAAAAGCCACTCTACTTAGTCTTATTTTGATGAGTGGGATTAGCTATGCGCAAGATGCAAAAGCAGATTCTGCCTATGTTAGAGAGTATTATGAAAAGACTGAACAATTAATTCCGATGCGAGATGGAAAGAAATTGTTTACAGCTATTTATACGCCAAAAGATCAAACCAAAAAATATCCTGTTTTACTTAATCGAACGCCTTATACAGTTGCGCCTTACGGAGCAAATGAGTATAAAAAATCGCTTGGAAATTTCCCTGCAGAAATGCGTGAAGGGTTTATTTTCGTCTACCAAGATGTGAGAGGAAAATGGATGAGCGAGGGCGAATTTGAAGATGTACGACCAGTTAATAAAACGAAAAATAAAAAGGCAATAGACGAAAGTACAGACACCTACGATACGTTGGAATGGTTGGCAAAAAACATGAAAAATTACAACCAAAAAGCTGGAATCTATGGAATTTCTTATCCAGGATTTTATTCGACAATGAGTTTGGTTAATTCACATCCAACGCTAAAAGCTGTTTCGCCACAAGCACCAGTTACGAATTGGTTTTTAGGTGATGATTTTCATCACAATGGTGTTTTATTTCTGAATGATTCTTTCAAATTTATGTCGTCATTTGGTGTGAAACGTCCGCAACCAATTACGCCAGATAAAGGTCCAAAATCATTAGAATATCCAATCAAAGATAATTACCGTTTTTATTTAGAAGGCGGATCTGTAAAGGAATTGAAGGATAAATATTTCCAAGATAATATCAAATTCTACAATGATTTGTTTGCGCATCCTGATTATGATCAATTTTGGCAAGATCGAAATCCTTTACCGCATCTTACCAATGTGAAACCTGCTGTGATGACGGTTGGTGGTTTCTTTGATGCAGAGGATGTTTATGGTGCATTTGAAACCTATAAAGCAATTGAAAAGCAAAATCCGAATGCAACAAATATTTTGGTAGCTGGACCTTGGTTTCATGGTGGTTGGGTTCGCTCTAAAGCCGATACATTTGGTGATATGCAGTTTGGAACGCCAACAGGTGAATATTATCAACAACAAATTGAGTTGCCTTTTTTCAATTATTATTTAAAAGACAAAGGAAATTTCAAACCAACAGAAGCGCAAATTTTTATCACAGGTTCTAACGAATGGAAACAGTTTGATACTTGGCCTCCAAAGAATGTGACAACGCAGAAAATGTATTTACAAGCTAACGGAAAAATATCTTTTCAACAGACTAATAATGTAAGTTTTGATGAATATGTAGCAGATCCAAATAATCCAGTTCCGTATCAAGGTGGTGTTTTAGAAAGTCGTCCGCGAGAATATATGGTCGACGATCAACGATTTGCGTCAACTCGTCCTGATGTTATGGTTTATCAAACCGATATTTTAACGGAAGATATGACGATTACAGGTCCAATTATCAATCATTTATTTGTTTCGTCAACGGGAACAGATGCTGATTATGTAGTAAAATTGATTGATGTTTTCCCTGAAGATATACCAAAATATAATGGAAAATTGATAGCTGGATATCAAAATTTGATTCGTGCCGAAATTATGCGAGGAAAATACCGCAATAGTTTTGAAAAACCCGAAGCAATGGTTCCTAATCAGAAAACAAACGTGACGTATTCTATGCCAGATGTTGGACATACTTTCAAGAAAGGACATCGTATCATGATTCAAGTTCAGAATACATGGTTTCCTTTAGCCGACCGTAATCCGCAACAATTTATGAATGTTTACGAAGCAACTGCGAAAGATTTCTTGAAACAAACACAACGAATTTATCACGATTCTTATATCGAAATTCCTGTTTTGAAATAACAAAAAAATCCAACAAGTAATTTGTTGGATTTTTTATTTTGATTCTAACAATTTATTCCACTAAAACTGCAGACACCAATACTTTTTCGAAGCTAAATGAAACACTTATCGGACAAGTTTCTTCTGCTTCTTTTGCTATTTTCTGAAATTCTTCATCTGTAATCGAAGGAATTTTTGCAGTTAAACTTAATTCTGAGCGAACAACTTTTCCTCCTTCAAAAACAATTTTACAATCGGTTTCTAATTTTTCTGCTGTATATCCCGCTTCTCCCAATAAACCTGAAGTTTTCATTGTAAAACAACCTGCATGAGCCGCTGCCAAAAGTTCTTCTGGGTTTGTTCCTACTCCCTCTTCAAATCTACTTTTGAACGAATATTGTGTATTATCTAATACTGTACTTTGTGTGGTTAATGTTCCTGATCCTTCTGTAACCGAACCATTCCAAACTGCTTTTGCACTTCTTTTCATTTTTGAATATTTTTTAGATTGAATTTTATTAAAGTTAAAGATTATGAAATCATTAGAAGAATAAATTCTCAACTTTAAGAATAATTTTAACGAAAAAAGTTCAGATAAAATTATCTGAACTTTTGCTAAAAAAACTACTAACCACCCTTTACTATGAATTGTATTAGGTTATTCGAATATACTAAGAAAATGATTATTTATAAAATTGAAAATCAATTTCTAATCTAATTTTAATGTTAGAAATCTTTTACAACGTAACTTTTCCAATCTTTCCTTTATTTCCCACCAAAATCACATATTTTTTATCTGGCGAAACTGTGCAAGTATTGTAACTATCTTGTGTAATAGTTGTCCAATTATGTCCTCCATCTGCAGAATAATCTACTCCAGAATAACCACAAACCAAGACTTTATCTTTTGAAATAATTGTTACACCAGATTTATATCCTTTTGGATATTTCCATGAATCTTGAAAATCAATTTTACCATTTGTCAACTTAAATTTATAGAAATTATAGCTCGAATCTTCTGGTTTTGTAAAATCTCCGCCAACCAAGTATCCAACATTATTTGTCGCGTCATAAGCCATTCCATTAATTCCAGAAGTAGAACTTTTCGTTTTCTCTAATACGTACATTTGTCCACCTTTTGGCGTATAATAGTACAAATTTGATAACTCTCCACCTGTAGCAATCAAGGTTTGCTTCGCATCTACATACAAATTACTTCCACTTGACGCAAAAAAAGCTTCTTTCGGATTTTTTAGACGTAAAGGTTGACCGTGAAGCGATTTAGCAACTTCCCATTTTGTAGGATCAGTAATCGAAGACGTTAATACAAATGGTTTATCTGGTGACATTGGATCGCCTAAAACAGTAATTTTCTTCGAAGTTTTATCCACATAAATTGCATCTAAAAAAATACCTTTTTCATTATTTTCATACACTTTATTCCACGATTTTCCGCCATCTTTCGATTGCAAAATATAAGCAGGAGAATCAATTCCTAAAGCCAAATAATTATCTTTTCCTAAAACCTCTACATCTCTAAAATCTCTATTTTCTACAACTTTGGGATTAATCCAACTAAATGTTTTTCCGCCATCTGTCGTTTTACCAATTGTATTTTTTGAACCCGAAACAATAAACGTTTTTGCATCCTGAAAAGCCAAACCTCGGTAACTAACAGACGAATTTTCCTCATTAATCACTTGATAGGTTTGCGCAAAAGACAAACTCGATAACAATAGGACGAAATATTTCATTTTTATATAAATTTTAGATTCTACATTTTATATAAAACTATTTTATCTCGGCGAATCAACCAAATATTTTTTAAGTTTGTGTTTTACATCAAATAAAATGAAACGATATACATTCTCAACATTACTTTTAAGTCTTACCTTAACGTGTTTTAATCCAATCAATCAAACGGTTTATGGGCAAAATACGTCAAAAAATAGTTCGAAAAGTTTACAGATTAATGAAAAAACATTAAGCGATATTCTTGAGAAAAATAAAGCTTTTTACAAAGAAGGAAAAGTTGCCGATTATATTCCAGAATTAGGAAAAATGCAAGCCGATAAAATTGCTTTTTCTGTGGTTAATGAGAATGGTAAAGTGATAAATATTGGCGATGTCAACCAAAAATTTACGATTCAAAGTATTTCTAAAATCATTGCGTTGATGATTGCTGTTACGGAAAAAGGGGAAAAAAATGTATTTTCTAAAATGGGTTATTTCGGAACAGATAAACCATTTAATCATTACGCAAATCTTGAAACAACAGGAAAACCTCTTAATCCGATGATGAATGCAGGTGCGATTTTAACAACTTCTATGATTGATGGCGAAGGAGAAATTCCTTTCAAAAAAATCCTTGAAATGGTTCGTTACATCACCAAAAATAATTCGATAGATTACAGTAAATCGGTTTATAATTCTGAAAAAGAAACGGGACACAAAAATCGTGGAATGTTTTATTTGATGAAAAATAATGGCTTAATTGAAGGTAATGAAGAAAAGTTGAACAACTATTTCAAACAATGTTCTATTGAAGCAACTGCCGAAGATTTAGCTAAAATTGGTTATTTCTTTGCGCATCAATGCACACGTTTTGACGGTGATACAACATATAGAAATCCAGAAATCTCACAATTAATTCAATCACAAATGTTGACTGCCGGAATGTACGAATTTAGTGGCGAATATTCTCGCACCATTGGTTTACCAAGTAAATCTGGCGTTGGTGGAGGAATTACCGTTTCCGTTCCAAACAAAATTGGTATTGGCGTTTTCAGTCCTGCACTCGACAAACACGGAAATTCTGCGGCTGGTTATCATATGATTTTGGATTTGGTAAAGCAATACAATTTAAGTTTATTTCAATAATTTCTTATGTTCGATTTTAGATTAAAAGTTTTTGATACGGTTGCTAAACGATTGAATTTCACGAAAGCAGCAAACGAATTAAACATAACACAACCAGCTGTTACGAAACATATTAAAGAAATCGAATTAAATCTTAACATTAAGTTATTCGAGCGAAATGGAACGAAAATAAAATTGACAAAAGCTGGCGAAATTCTATTAAAATATACAGAGGAAATTTTTTCTGTTTATCAAAAAATGGAATTTGAAATTGGACAATTGCAAGAAAAACAAAAGGGAACTTTGCGTTTGGGTGCGAGCACTACAATTGCGCAATATGTGTTACCACCTATTTTGGCAGAATTTCGAAAAAGATTTCCAGAAATTCAGTTGAGTTTAGTGATTCAAAATTCTGAAAAAATTGAAGATTTATTAGCAAATCAAAAAATTGATATTGGATTAATTGAAGCTCAAATCAAAAATAGAACGTTTCATTATTTTCCGTTTATGAAAGACGAAATTGTATTAGTTTCTCGTCAAAACCATTCAATTTCAACCAAAAATAACATCAAATTAGATGATTTAAAGAATATTCCATTAGTTTTTCGCGAACCTGGTTCTGGAACTTTAGAAACCATTGATTTAGCTTTAAAATCGAAAAATATAAAGCTAAATGAGCTCAATATAGAAATTCAATTGGGAAGTACTGAAAGTATAAAATCGTATGTACTACATTCAGATGCTTTAGCGTTTTTATCGATTCAATCCATTTTACAAGAACTTAAAAATCAAACTTTAACTATTATTGACATTAAAAACCTTGTAATAGAGCGTAATTTCAATTTTATCATTCCAGAAGGTGAACAATCTAAATTAGTGAATTTATTTATTGATTTCTGTAGTCGTTATAACTTAAAGTAATAATAGATTACTTTTTATCATTTCTTTTTGAATAATAAGTACAAGAAATTTGTACCATAAAATTATTCAAATCATGAAAATTATACATTCAGAAAAAGGCTTATTTCAACAATTCACTACACAAAAAGTTATCTTTTTAATATGTGCATTTCTATGTTTAATGCCTTTTATAAGCTCTCCTATCGCATTAGTTTTAGGATTTGCTGTTGCTCAAATATTTGGAAATCCATACGAAGTACAATCACGAAAAGTATCAAGCACTTTATTGAAAGTTGCTGTGGTAGGTTTAGGATTCGGAATGAATCTCTTTTCGGCTATACAAGCTGGAAAAGAAGGAATTCTATTCACTGTTGTAAGTATTTCTACGTTAATGATTTTAGGATTTTTATTTACCAAACTCTTCAAAATTGAAAAAGCTACAGGATACTTAATATCAGCGGGAACAGCAATTTGCGGAGGAAGTGCAATCGCAGCAATCGCGCCAATTACAAAAGCAAAACCCAATCAAATTTCGGTTGCATTAGCTGTTGTTTTTACTTTAAACTCGATTGCCTTATTGATTTTTCCACCACTTGGACATTTATTCAACTTATCTCAACACGAATTCGGTTTGTGGTGCGCCATCGCCATTCACGATACAAGTTCAGTCGTTGGAGCAGCAAATAAATACGGAGAAGAAGCTTTACAAGTCGCTACAACAGTAAAATTAGCACGTGCACTTTGGATTATTCCATTGTCGTTTTTAACCTTATTGTTTTTCAAAAACACCACATCAAAAATTAATATTCCGTGGTTTATTGGATTGTTTTTAATTGCCATTTGTGTGAATACCTATATACCTTTTGTTCATCAATTTAGCCCAATTATTATCGATTTATCAAAAGCTGCACTTACGCTTACATTATTCTTAATCGGAACAAGTTTATCATTTAAAATGATGAAAAATATTGGTTACAAACCTCTATTAATGGCTATTATTTTGTGGGTAATTATTGGAGTTGGAAGCTTAATTATGATTATGAATTTAGCTTAAAATCATTCAGATTTCTATATTTGTTGTTATCTTTAGAACAAGAAAATTTACAATGAATCATCGATTATTAAAAAATATTGCTCTCGGAATTGGATTTTCAATTTCGAGTTTTGTTTCTGCGCAAACCTATACTTTAAAATTCAAAACTAATTACGGAAAATTTGATGTAATGTTATATGATTTCACTCCCAAACATCGCGATTTGATTTTGAGTGAGATTAATAAAGGAACTTATACAAATGCACAATTTAACAGAGTTGTGAAAGATTTCGTCATTCAAGGAGGCGAATTAGATGATCCTATTTTGGCGCGAGAAGCCGAACATCCAGAGCAAAAACCGATTCGTTTAGCGCCAGAATTTAATCCGAAAGCTTTTCATAAAATGGGAGCTTTAGGTGCTGGTCGAGATGGAAATAAAGAAAAAGCTTCTTATTACAATCAAATTTATTTTGTTGTAGGAAAAAAAATTACAGCTCAAGAATTAGATAATTTAGAAGCGAAGAAAGGAATCAAATTTACAGCAGAACAACGCGCTGAATATTTAAAAAATGGCGGACAACCTCGTTTAGATCATGATTTTACAGTTTTTGGAGAAATTACAAAAGGTCTTGACAAAATCATGAAAATTAGTAATGTTGAAACGAAAAACGAATTACCATTAGAACCTGTTATTTTTTCAATCAAAGTGAAAAAGAAAAAAACGCCTACAAAGTATAACAAAACCAGTGTTTCACTAGGCGGAACAGCGATTGGTTTTTAATTATTATTTTTGCACATCAATAACACATTATGCAATCATCAATTTTATTAACGACTTTAAACGCAAAATATATTCACCTCAATTTGGCAATTCGTATTTTGTACGATTTAAATCATCATCATGGAAATATTTTTTGGAAAGAATTTACGATTAAATCTGACTTTGATGAAGTTGCAGAAAAATGCGTTAAATACAATATTATCTGTTTTAGTTGCTACATTTGGAATATTACGCAGACGTTAAAAGTTTGTAAACGAATCAAACAAATTTCTCCTGAAACTAAAATTTTGTTGGGTGGACCAGAAGTTAGTTACGAATATGATGATGTGATTGCAAATGATTATATCGACTATATCATTGTAGGTGAAGGAGAAATTCCGTTCGAGGAATTTGCAGCAAATTATCCCGCAATAGAAAATGTACCGAATTTAGTTTACAAAAAAGAGAACGAAGTTGTTTTCAATGCGCAAAATATTCAGTTTGATATTAATCGATTAGAAGGTCGAAATCCTTATCAATACGATAATCCAGCGGATTTGGAAAAGAAGGTTTGTTACATCGAAACTTCTCGTGGATGTCCTTATAAATGTGAGTTTTGTTTGGCAAGTTTAGACAATAAAATGCGCTATTTGCCGATGGAAACCATCAAAGAAAATTTGTTGTATTTGATGAAACACGGGAAAACAATAAAGTTTCTGGATCGTACATTTAACATAAAACGAGATTTTACGATCGAATTGTTTCAATTTATTTTGGATCATTACCGTGAAGGAAATGTTTTTCAGTTCGAGATTACAGCAGATATTGTTCATCCAGATATTATAAAATTCATCAACGAAAAAGTGCCTAAAAATCTTTTCCGTTTCGAAATCGGAATTCAAACTGTTAATCAACAAAGTAATCGAGAAGTTTCGCGCAAGCAAAATTTTGAAAAAACGTCAAATGTTATCAATCAATTAAAAGACCGAATCGAAATGCATTTAGATTTGATAGTTGGTTTGCCTTTAGAGTATATTGATGATTTGAAGTTTAGTTTCGAAGAAACTTTCAAGCTTTATCCACCCGAATTGCAATTAGGTTTTTTGAAATTTTTGAAAGGTACACCAGTTCGTCAAAAATACGAGAATTACGGCTATCATTTTGATCAATTACCTCCGTATCAAATTATAAAAAGTGATTTTTTAAGTGAAAAAGATTTAGAAAATATTACAGCTTTAGAAAATGCGTTGGAGATTTATTGGAACAAACCAAGAACGCCAGAAACGCTGAAATATATTAGTCAAAAGTATTCTATTTTCGATTATTTGATGGGATTAGGACAATATTTTGAGCAGCATCATTTATTCCACAAACATACATTGAATGATGTTTTTCAAATGATTTTTGATTTTGCGCAAACATTTACAAACGACAAAATTATATTAGAATTAATCGCGATTGATTATTATAGTTTTCATAAATCAAAACCAAAAGATTTATTTGAAATGGAACAAAAAATTGAAGAAGATTTGAGTGAACTTGCTTCTCATCCAAAAAGTAAATTTGTTTCGATTCCAATTTCATTTGATTATCTAATTTGGAAAGATGAAAATCGAATTGAAGAAACTACTGAAAATTGGTTAATAGAATTTGTAGGAACTTCTCACAATATTATTCATTGCGAAGTTTTAGAGAAATAGAAGTATAAAAAAACCTCTCAAATATTTGAGAGGTTTTTTTCTTAAGATTAGAATTGCTTATTGCCATCCACCTCCAACAGCGCGATATAATTCGACCATTGATGATAAAGATGATAATTTCGCATCAACAACATTCAATTCAGCATTCAACCCATTGTCTCTTGCTGTAATTACTTCTAAATAGTTTGCCATACCGTAGTTTAACAATTCTTCAGAATAGGTAATTGCTTGATTGTATAATTGATATTCTTTTTGTTTATATTCAGCTTTCTTCGTTGCTGCATCGTATGTGTATAACGCATCAGAAACCTCTTTACTTGCATTTAAGATTTTGCTTTTATAATTAATCAAAGCATTTTCTTGATTTGCTAAAGCAACTTCTTTTTGCGTACGCAATTTACGTTGTTGTAACAAAGGTTGAGTTAAGCTACCGATCACCGTTGCAAATAAAGATTGCGCACTAAATAATTTATCAATATCAATTCCTTGTACACCACCTGTTGCAGTAATAGAAAGAGAAGGATAAAAACTTGCATTCGCAACGTTAACATTCTCAAAAGCGTTCATCAATCCAAACTCTGCAGCTTTGATATCAGGACGATTTTCTAATAATTGAGCTGGAACACCAACAGATAATTTTTCATTAATTTTCTGAGAAGCTAAGTTTGTACGATTAATTGATTGAGGATTTGTTCCTAACAAAATACTCATCACATTTTCGTTCATCTTAATTCCATTTTCAACATCAACCAATAATGATTTCACATTGAACAATTGCGCTTCTGTTTGGTTAACTGCAACTTCTGTAACACTACCAGCTTCTTTCAAAGCTTTCGTTGTTTCTAAACTTTGCTCGCGGTTGATTAAAGTTTTATCTAAAATTCTTTTTTGCTCATCTAAAGCCAATAAGTTGTAATACGCATTTGCAATAGAAGCAACAATTTGTGTTTTTACCGCTTTGTGCGCTTCTACAGTTTGCAAATAAGTTGCAGCAGATGCACGTTGATTACTTCTAATTTTACCCCAAATATCTGCTTCCCAACTTAAGTTCCCTGAAACTTCGTATTGACTTTGTGCACGTTTTGACATTAACGCACCAAACTGAGTGTTACGAGAGTTTTCTGTAAACGTATATTTTGGCCCAACAGATAAAGTTGGTAAATAACCTGCTTTACCTTGTTTAGCATACGCTTCAGCGACTGCAATATTTTGCAGTGCCGAACGTATATCTAAATTATTTTGTAAACCTTGATTAATCAAAGCTTGTAATTGAGTGTCTGTAAAAATTTGTTTCCAAGAAACAGTTGCAACACTAGCACTGTCTTTTGCAATAACATCTGTTCTGAAATTTGCTTCATTTACAACAGCTTCAGGTCGATGATAATCTTTTGCTACGAAACAAGACTGAACAGCAAACAATCCAGCTGCGATTAAAGTAATATTAAATATTCTGTACTTTTTCATTTTTAGATTGAATTATTATGTTCAATTTCTTCTTGTGGACGATCAAATTTAACTGGTTTAACTTTTTCTTGTAATGTTTGGAAAACAACAAACAATACTGGAATAACAAATAAACCTAAAATTGTACCTACCAATAAACCAAATGCTGCTCCAGTAGCTACAGAACGGTTACCAGCAGATGATACACCTGTTGCAAATACTAATGGCATTAATCCTAAAATAAAGGCAAAAGATGTCATCAAAATTGGACGTAAACGAGCTTTAGCTCCATCTATAGCTGCCTGAACAATTGACATTCCGTGTACACGTCTTTGTAAAGCGAACTCTACAATCAAAATGGCATTTTTAGCGAGTAACCCAACCAACATGATTAAGGCAATTTGGAAATAGATATTATTTTCTAATCCAGCTAACCATTGAGATAAATACGCCCCCATCATACCACAAGGAACAGATAATAATACTGCGAATGGTAAAACATAAGATTCATATTGTGCAGATAAGATAAAGTACACGAATACGATACATAAAGCAAAAATCATTGCTGTTTGAGAACCTGAATTAATCTCCTCACGAGTAAGACCTGTAAAGTCAGTACTATAAGAAGTAGATAATGTTTGTTCAGAAACTTGATTAATTGCTGTAATCGCATCACCTGTAGAGAATCCTGGTTTTACTGCTCCTGTAATATTAGCTGATGTAAATAAGTTGAAACGGTTAACAGAGTTAGGACCATACACACGTTTTAAAGTCACAAATTGTGAAACTGGTGTCATTGAACCTGCATCCGTTTTCACGAACATTTTATTTAAGCTTGTTTCATTGATACGATCATCTGGTGAAGCTTGAATGTACACACGGTATTGTTTACCAAAACGTGTAAAGTCAGCTGCATATAATCCTCCAATATATCCTTGTAAAGTTGAGAAAATAGAACTTACTGAAACACCAGATTGTTTTGCTCTTTCAATATTAACATCGATTTCGTATTGAGGAAAACCTGTGTTTAAAGATGTTTGAGCATACATAATTTCTGGACGTTGCATTAAAGCACCAATATATTCCTTTGCAACTTTATCAAAATCAGCAATATCTCCACCTGTTTTATCTAATAATTTCAACTCGAAACCAGAAGACATACCAAAACCTGGAATTGATGGTGGTTGGAAGAAAATCATTTGAGCATCAGGAATTTGAGCTGCAGCACCAAATAATTGTCCAATGATTGATTGTACTGATAAAGCATCTGTTGTACGTTCTTCGAATGGCTTCAATTTAATGAACATCATACCATAGTTAGAACCAGCTCCAGAAATAATAGAGTTACCCGAGATAATTGTTGCTTTATCTAATCCAGGAATTTTTTCAATTTTTTTCTGGAATTCTTTTTCAACTTCATATACACGGTCCATAGAAGCACCCGCTGGTAACTCGATATTACCAATAATAAACCCATTATCTTCAGTTGGTACGAAACCTGTTGGCATCATCTTTCCAACACCCCAAATTCCTAAACCACTTACAATAATCAATAAGAATGAAATCCATTTGTGTTTAATTAAAAATTTGAATGAATTACCATATTTATGTGTCATACGATCAAATGAAGCATTGAAAGCATCAAAGAATCGCTGAATAAAGTTACGTTTTTGCTCTCCTTCTTGATGTGGTTTTAAGAATAAAGCACACAATGCTGGAGATAATGTCAAGGCATTTAATGCCGAAATTAAAATGGCAACAATTAAAGTAATACCAAATTGTTTGTAGAATACTCCGGTTGGTCCTGAGATAAATGTTACTGGTACGAACACCGCACACATTACTAATGTAATCGAAACGATTGCTCCAGAAATTTCATCCATCGCATTTTTTGTTGCATCCATAGGAGCTTCGTGATGAGACTCCATTCGAGCATGCACGGCTTCCACCACAACAATGGCATCATCTACCACAATACCAATGGCGAGTACTAAGGCAAATAACGTTAATAAGTTTAACGAGAATCCTGCCAAATTAAGGAAAAAGAATGTACCAATAATAGACACTGGTACCGCAATCAATGGTACTAATGTAGAACGGAGATCTTGTAAGAAAATATATACAACAATAAATACTAAGATAAATGCCTCTATCATTGTGTGAACAACTTTAGAAATAGACGCATCTAAGAATGTATTTGTATCCATTAAGATAGTGTAAGAAACTCCTTCTGGTAATAATTTAGAAGCCTTTTCTAACTCAGCTCTTAAGTTTACAATAATTTCTTGTGCATTAGATCCTGGTGTTTGATAAACAGCAAATACAGCAGAAGGATCTCCATCCATTGCAGAACGTCCTGCATAAGATTGAGCACCAAATTCTACATTCGCTACATCTTTTAATCTAAGAACCTGTCCGTTTGGTAAAGATTTAATAACAATATTACGATATTGATCTTCTGTCTTGTATCGCCCAGAATATGTAATTGTATATTGGAATGATTGTCCAGAGTTTTCCCCTAACGAACCAGCAGCAGCTTCAAGAGATTCTTGAGATAAAGCTGCAGAAACTTCAGAAGGAACTAAACCATAACTTGCCATACGAGAAGGGTCTAACCAAATACGCATAGAATAAGTCATCGCACCAAACACAGTTGCATCCCCTACACCGTTTACACGTTTTAAGGCTGGAATAATGTTGATGTTCAAATAATTCTGAAGATAAATCTCATCATATTTAGGATTTGTTGAACTAAACGAAGCAAACATCAATGCTGACGTCTGTTGTTTTTGCGTCACAACTCCAGAACGAGTTACCTCCGAAGGTAATAATGGTGTAGCACGTGCCACACGGTTTTGTACGTTTACCTGTGCGATATCTCCATCTACACCTGGTTTAAATACAACATCGATAGAAGCAGAACCGTTATTAGAGGCAGTAGAAGAAATATAATCCATTCCTTCAACCCCGTTCACCTGTTCCTCTATCGGAATAATTACAGACTCCATTACTGTCTTTGCATTCGCTCCGGGATAGGAAGCTGAAATTTTTACAGTAGAGGGTGCAATATCTGGATATTGTGTTACCGGAAGCGATATAAGCCCCAGTATCCCCAATATCAATATAAGGATAGAAATTACCGTAGATAATACGGGTCTTTCAATAAACTTTTTTAACATATCTATTTACAATTTAGAATACCGTTTTTGTCGATTCTACGATTTGATCAAAGTTTGCTGGAGTTGGTTTAACAGCTGTTTTATCACGTAATTTACCTACACCTTGTGCTACAACTTTATCACCTTTTTTCACTCCGTCTTTTACAACTGCCATATTATTCGCTCTTTCTACAACAGTAATTGGAGTTGCGTAAGCTGTATCTTTTGTTACTTTGTAAACATAAGTCATACCTTGTTGTTCAAATGTTGCAGCCTCTGGCACAACCAATACATCAACATAAGTTTTTGGAACACGAATACGTCCTGAGTTACCATTTGCCAAAAGCTTAGCTTCATTATTGAACGTTACACGGAAATCAATTGTACCTGTTGTTGGATTAATTTGACCAGTTACAGTTTGTATTTTACCTTTTTCAGGATAAACATCTCCATTAGCTAATACTAATTCTACTGCTGGAATTTTGTTTAATTTATCTTTTAAACTAGCTCCTTCTGATTTAGAAATAAAGTTTAAATATTCTTTCTCATTCATAGAGAAATAGGCATATACTCTACTTGTATTTGAAACTGTAGTAATTGGAGTTTGATCCGTAGGACCAACTAATGTCCCTTGACGAGAATTAATAGAACCAACTACTCCACTAATAGGTGCTCTTACAACAGAATAGTCAACATTTGCTTGCGCTCCTTTATAACTTGCTTGCGCTTGAGTAACACCAGCCTGCGCTTGAGACTTAGCAGCTACAGCTTGATTATAACTCGCTTGTGCTTTTGCTAGATTAGCTTTTGCAGTTTCTAATTGTACATTACTAATAATGTTTTTTTGTACTAAAGGAGTTAATTTGTTCACCTCTACTTGAGCTGCTTGCACTGCCGCCTGCGCTGCACTTACATTAGCCTGAGCCGCTTTTACATTAGCTTGCGCTGCACCAACACCTGATTTCAAAGCATCCGCATTCTGAGTTAAAACATTTGTCTCTAATTTGAACAAAGGTTGACCAGCTTGTACATATTGACCTTCATCAACATAAACTTCTGTAATATATCCTTGTATTTTTGCACGAACATCATTATTTACAATACCTTGAATATTTGCAGGGTATTCATCATAACTCGTTACCACTTTCGTTGGCACATCAACCACCGGATAAGGCGTTGGACCTTGTGCTTGTTGAGCAGCAGCATTGTCTTTCTTTCCACAAGAACTCAAAGCTATTGCCAAAGCACCAACCATTATAACGTTAACGTTTTTCATATTACTTTTACTTATTTTCTAGTTGAATTTTATTTATTTTTTGTATTGTCTCGTCTAATATCACTTTTGTTTGATTAAGATGTTCCAAATAGATATCAACTACCCTATTTTCAACATTTTTAGAAAGCGTATTATTCTCTAGTTTATGTTCTTTTATTCGATTTGTATAACCTATATCTTGAGAAATCATTTCATATAAAAAATCTAATTTCTCTGTCAAATAATTAAAATTTAATCTAAAATATCTTTTTCTAGAGTTAATTTTATTTATGTATTCGATATGTTTCATCGATAGTAAGTAGTTAATAGAGTTTGATAAGGAACTTTTACTAACATTAAAAATCTCAAGAAGTTCTTCGAAAGTAAATCCCTCCTCATCTGATTCTAAAATCATGTATGCTTGCAACTTAGCCGTCAATGGAGGAAAACCATAAGTTCTCTCCAAAAAAGCACTATAGCTGCAAAAAAGATCCAAATTACATGCTTGATTTTTTATATTCATAATGTGTATAATCTACAAAACCATGCAAATATAAAATAGTTAGTTCGGTTTACACAGAACTAACTATACTTTTTTCGTTATTTAACAATAAATTAAATTAATAATTTGTTAATCCACTATTTTTAAGACTAACAAAAAATAGACCAAACCAATTAATAATAAGTCAATTATAGTAAATTTAATTATTATTTTATACAATATTAGATAAGCAACCTTTTGTTTAAAAGAACTATTGAAGTTTAAAATTTATAGGAGTTTTTCTTAAAAAAGTATTAATTTCATCAATATCGTTCTGGTAATCAAATTTTAAATCTTCATGAAATTTTTCAAAAATAGAAAAAATCAATTTCAATCTGCCATGTTGATAATTGTATAATTTTTCTGCATTATCTCCTGTTGTATAAGTTTCAAAAAGATAAGGATAACGACTAAAAGATTCTTGAATGATATATTTTCTCAATTCAAATTCTGACACTTTATCTTTCGTAATTTGAACATGATAGTTCACAATTCCACTCAATGTTTTTAACGTCAACAACAATTGACGATGACTTCTATTTATGTTAATCTGATTAATTAAGTGATGAGACTTTTCAAACTGAAAATCAATCTTTTCATAAATATTTTTTACACGATCTTGCAAATCATTTTCATTCTCTAATAATTGAAAATGCAAATGTTCTACTAAAGTTTCATCTTTATTGATAAGACGCAAAAGAAGTTTATCTTTTTCTTTTGAAGGAAGATCTAAAATAGAATTTTTCAATTCAGGAACGTCTTTCAATTTCATACTTATTTTGTTTGTTGTTAGCTTGCTTAAAATTACAAAAATATTCGAGAAAATTCATTTTACACAAAACGATTAAATCATATAAATAATGTATATTCGAAAAAATAAATCATAACCTAAATGCCAAAATCACTCAAAACCTACATCATTTCCTCTGTTCTTCTCATTCTATTTTTATTGAGTTTAAACCTTATTGGTTTAAATTTAAAAGGAGAATATACCTATCAAATTCTAGCTTGGACTTGGATTATTTTCACCTTTTACATCGTTATTAAATTTTGGAAAATTATCTATATCAAAATTTATGGTTTTTTACTTTTTGCTTTAGTTGGATTGAGCATTTTACCAATGGCAATTCTGTTTCTATCTATCGTTAGTTTTTTATTCAATATGAATACAATTCAAACCATTAAAGTAAACGATGAATATAAAATAGTAGTTACGAAAAAAGTTATGGCAATGAAACGTGCTTATATCTATAATTCTGAATCTAAATTTCCTATTTTAGAAAAATCAAACAATATCGCGAGACCAGATTATAGTGATATTGTTTCTGAAACATTAAATATTAATTCTGATGATCCAAAGCTATATGAATACGAAAACGAACCTATTCAGCAAGCTAAACTGATTTCTATAAACAAGGATAGTATTGGAATTGAATATCAAATTCTCAACAAAAAGAAAATTATTTATCATAACCTTAACGAAACTTATGGATATTAAGCGCATTTCGTGATTTATAATCCGTACTTTTGCACTCCGAAAAAAGGATTATAATTATGAAAAGCGTTGTAGAACACAGAAAATTACTTGGAGTTGATAAAAATGTAACTCTAAAAGAGTTGAAAACAATTTACAGAAATACGATGAAAGATGCGCATCCTGATAAATTTATCAACGACGAAGCAGGTAAAATAGAAGCTGAAGAAAAAAGTAAAGTTGTGATCGAAGCATACCACTTTTTAGTAAGTATTAATCCTGAAACGCACGAAAAAAACAAAGAAGAATATACGATTACAACTGCAAAATCTAACATTCATGATTTTTATATGGATGAACAAATTTTGAAAGTAGAACATTTAGATGGAAATCATTACGAGTATTTTGGTGTTCCTAAAAACACGTACATCAAAATGGTAAATTCTGACTCTCCAAGCCGTTTTGCTAGAAGACATATCTATGGAAAATTTACACATAGAAAAGCTGGTGAAGCAATGAAAGATTAATTATCTGAACAATATAAAACCAAAAACCACTTCAATTGAAGTGGTTTTTTTTATGCTTAATATTCTATTGATTAGTTTCCTAAAATATAGTTGAAAATCAATGGCGCTACGATTGTCGCATCAGATTCTATCATATATTTTGGCGTATCAACATCTAATTTACCCCATGTAATTTTCTCATTTGGAACTGCTCCAGAATAAGATCCGTAAGATGTTGTAGAATCAGAAATTTGACAGAAATATGCCCAGAAAGGAACATCTGTCCACTCTAAATCTTGGTACATCATTGGAACAACACAAATTGGGAAATCTCCAGAGATACCACCAGCAATTTGGAAGAAACCTACACCTTTACCATCAGAATTAGCACGATACCACTCTGTTAAGTAAATCATGTACTCAATTCCAGATTTTACTGTAGACGCTTTTAAATTACCTTTGATTACGTTAGACGCAAAAATGTTTCCTGTTGTAGAGTCTTCCCAACCTGGACAAACGATAGGTAAATTTTTCTCAGCTGCAGCAACAATCCAAGAATCTTTCGGATCAATTTCGTAGTATTGCTCTAAAACTCCAGAATTTACAACTTGATATAAAAATTCGTGTGGTAAATAACGCTCACCTTTTTCTTCAGCAGCATGCCAAACATTCTCTAAATGCTCTTGTAAACGACGAAAAGCCTCCTCTTCTGGAATACAAGTATCTGTAACACGATTGAAGTGCGTATCTAACAATTCGCGCTCTTCCTCTGGCGTTAAATCACGGTAATTTGGAATTCTTTTATAGTGAGAATGCGCAACTAAATTCATTACGTCTTCTTCTAAATTTGCTCCTGTACAAGAAATGATGTGCACTTTATCTTGGCGAATCATTTCCGCTAATGAAATTCCTAATTCAGCAGTAGACATTGCTCCACCCAAAGAAATTAACATTTTACCACCTTCTAACAAGTGTTGCTCATATCCTTTTGCAGCGTCAACTAAAGCAGCTGCATTAAAGTGTCTATAGTTATGTTCTATAAACTGACTGATTGGTCCTTTACTCATTTTATTTGTTTTATATTTTATTAAAAATTCTAATTATTTATATCCTAATGTATTCAACACATCTTGATGCGTTTGTTCTTCTGAATATACTTTTGCTTCATAATTTTCGTCAATCAAAATATATTTGGGCTGAGGAATTAAACAGTGATTAATTCCACCAAAACCACTAATATTATCTTGGTAAGCTCCTGTATTAAAGAAACCGATATACAATGGTTTTGCTTGATCATATTTCGGAAGATAAATGGCATTTACATGCTGTTCTGAATTGTAATAATCGTCAGAATCACATGTTAAACCTCCTAATAATACACGTTCATACTTATCGTACCAACGGTTAATTGGCAACATTACAAATCGTTTCGAAATTGCCCAAGCATCTGGCAAAGTTGTCATAAAAGAAGAATCGATCATATCCCAATACTCTTTATCATTTTGTTTCTTTTGATAAAGAATTTTGTAGACTACTCCTCCACTTTCTCCTACTGTAAACGAACCAAATTCTGTAAAAATATTTGGAACAGGAATTCCTTCTTCATCACAAATCATTTTAATTTGCAACAAGATTTCTTTCGCCATGTATTCGTAATCATATTCGAAATTCAACGAATTTTTGATTGGGAATCCACCACCAATATTCAAACTATCTAATTCTGGACAAACTTTTTTAAGGTTTACATAAACTCTCAAACATTTTGTCAACTCATTCCAATAATATGAATTGTCTTTAATTCCTGTATTGATAAAGAAATGAAGCATTTTCAGTTTAATGCGTTCATTTGGTTTTACCATTGTTTGATAAAACGGTACAATATCCTTGTACCCAATTCCTAAACGAGAGGTATAAAACTCAAATTTTGGCTCTTCTTCAGATGCAATACGAATTCCGATTTCAAAATCACCTTCAATTGCCTCAGAAAACAAATCAACTTCCTCGTAATTGTCAATTACTGTAATCGTTTTACGATGTCCGCTATTTACCAAACGAGCAATATTTTCTACATATTCCTCACGCTTGAAACCGTTACAAACAACATACTGATCGTCTGTAATCAAACCTTCTCCAATCAAATTTTCGACAATATTAATGTCAAATGCAGAAGATGTCTCAATGTGAATATCGTTTTTTAATGCTTCACCTAAAATGTGACGAAAGTGAGAACTTTTTGTACAATAACAATAATTGTAAGTTCCCTCATAGTTTAACTCTTCACGCGCTTTTTCGAACCAACCTTTCGCTTTCTGAATGTTTTGCGAAATTTTAGGCAAATATGTAAATTTTAATGGTGTTCCATGTTCTTCGACCAAAGCTTTTAGGTCAATTCCATTAAATTTTAAGTACTCTCCATCTAATTCAAATTCATCTTGTGGAAAGTCAAATGATTGCGTGATTAAATCTATGTATTTAGTTTTCATTATGCTTTATAAATGTTACGTGTGTTTAATAATTCTAAAAATTTTGCAAAAAAATTAGGGTATTACAGACGTATCGCATAATATACATTGCGAAGCAATAAGGGGAAAGAATAATTCTTAAATTCGTTTCTATTCATTAAAACTACTGCGTTAAAGCTCTTTCTATTCTCAACGCTTTCGAATAAAAGGTTAAAATTCATCAACTTTTTTTATTAAAAAAATTATAAAAATACTTGTCGCAAATATAAGTTTTTTAATTCTGTTAAAAAGATAAAATAATATTAAAATTTAGCTTTACAGAACTGATGTTTTATGATGTAAAACAAATATTCAACAATTATTCAAAAATTTATTTTTTCTTTAAGGTTTAGCAAGGTTAAATATTGTATTTTTGAAATCGTTTTGAACGTAAATTATGGGTAAAATTATTGCTATTGCTAACCAAAAAGGTGGTGTTGGTAAGACGACAACTTCGTTAAACCTTGCTGCTTCATTAGGTGTTTTAGAGAAAAAAGTTTTATTAATTGATGCAGATCCGCAAGCAAATGCAACATCTGGTTTGGGTTTTGATTTGGATGAAATCGAAGCTGGAACCTATGAAGTATTGGAAAATGAAGTGCTTGCGAGCAAAGCTATTTTACAATCAGAATCGCCAAACTTAGACTTGATGCCTGCTCATTTAGATTTAGTTGCTGCCGAGATTGAGATTGTAGATTACGAGAACCGCGAATACATGTTAAAAAACGCGCTATCAGAAATCAAAGATCAATATGATTATATTATTATAGATTGCGCGCCTTCACTTGGTTTGATTACATTAAATGCGCTTACAGCTGCAGATTCTGTGATTATTCCTATTCAGTGCGAATATTTTGCGTTAGAAGGTTTAGGAAAATTATTAAATACGATAAAAGGAATTCAACAACATCACAACAAGGAACTGGATATCGAAGGTTTATTGTTGACGATGTATGATTCTCGCTTACGTCTTTCTAATCAAGTATTAGACGAAGTGAACAATCATTTTCCGCAAATGGTTTTCAAAACAATTATCACTCGAAATGTACGTTTGTCAGAAGCACCAAGTTTTGGCGAAACAATTATTCAGTACGACGCAGCAAGTAAAGGTGCAGAAAATTACTTAAATTTAGCGCGTGAATTTTTAATTAACAACAACGATACAGTTTAAATAAAATGGCAAAGCCAAACAAAAATAATCGCTTGGGACGTGGATTATCTGCTCTATTAAAGGATGAACCAACTGTAAAAACAGCACAAGATGAAGGTGCAAAGAAATTGGTTGGAAACATTTTGGAAATAGATTTAGAAAAAATCACCGAGAATCCTTGGCAGCCACGAACTAATTTCGATAAAAAAGCTTTAGAGGAATTGGTTTCGTCTATTCAAACATTAGGCGTTATTCAACCGATTACGATTCGTAAAAAACCAACTGGTGAATATGAATTGATTTCTGGTGAAAGACGTTTTCGCGCCTCACAATTAGCTGGTAAAAAAACAATTCCGGCTTATGTGCGTTTAGCAAATGACCAAGAAATGCTGGAAATGGCATTGGTCGAAAATATTCAGCGTCAAGATTTAGATGCGATCGAAATTGCGCTTTCTTACCAACAATTGATTGATGAAATCAAGTTAACACAAGAAGAATTAAGTAAACGTGTTGGGAAAGACAGAACGTCTATTACCAATTATTTGCGTTTATTAAAATTAGACCCAATTATCCAAACAGGAATTCGTGACGGAATGATTTCAATGGGACACGGTCGCGCTTTGATGGCTATTGATGATACTGATTTACAATTTGATATTTACGAAAAAATTGTCAAAAACAATTTATCTGTACGTGATACAGAACGTTTAATCAAATCGATAAAAGAAGGCAAACCTGAAAAAAAAGCAACAAATGAATTGCCTTATCAGTACAAAGAAGCATTAAGTTCTATTTCAAATTTATTGAATACGAAAGTTGAAATAAAACGTGCAAATAATGGAAAAGGTA
Source organism: Empedobacter sp. UBA5987 (assembly GCF_002429865.1). NCBI lineage: Bacteria > Pseudomonadati > Bacteroidota > Flavobacteriia > Flavobacteriales > Weeksellaceae > Empedobacter > Empedobacter sp. UBA5987. The sequence continues at coordinate 28,240 of NZ_DJBB01000064.1, read as the reverse complement.
AAATAATTTTGAATTTTACTTCAGATGATGAGTTTGAACGATTAAGAAAATTTTTAAATGAAAATTAAATCATTCTTACTTGGATTAACGATCTCTTCGACGTTTGCTTTTGGTCAGGTTAAAACGGATTCTTTAGTCGTTGTCGAAAATAATATTATTGTAAACGATACAATGAGCGTAACTAAAGAAGCATTAATGGAGAAAAGTCCAATTAGAGCCTCTTTGTATTCGGCTATTTTACCTGGTGCTGGACAATTGTATAACAAAAAATGGTTAAAAGCACCTATTGCGCTTGGTTTAGTAGGTACAGGAACAGGTTTTACGATTTATTACAATAATTTGTACAAAAAATACCGAAAAGCTTATATTGCGGTAAGAGAAGGAACACCAAACGAATTCACAGGAATTTTATCTGCAGAGCAATTGGCAGTTATTCAAGATGATTACAAACGAAAACGCGATTATAGTGTCGCTTTAACTGCATTAGCTTATTTATTAAATATTGTAGATGCAACAGTAGATGCGCATTTATTCACAGTTCGTAATGACACAGAAATGTCATTCAAACCAACAGTCATTCAAGATGAAATGACATTAGAGCCAGTTTTAGGATTGGCATTTAACTTAAAATTTTAGAAATTACAGATGAAAATTGCATTAATAGGATACGGAAAAATGGGAAAAGCCATTGAAGAAATTTTAATTCAACGCGGACACGAAGTTGTACTTAAAATATCTCGTACTCCACTTGCGGAAGAATTAAATAATGTTGAAGTTGCAATAGAATTTTCGAGACCAGAATTCGCTTACGACAACCTTAAAGTATTACTTGAAAATAAAATCGCAACAATTTGTGGAACAACAGGATGGTTAGATAAACAAGAAGAAATTAATCATTTAGCAATTTCAAATAACACCGCTTTTTTATATGCTTCTAACTTTAGTTTGGGCGTTAATTTATTCTTCGAATTAAATTCTATTTTAGCTCGAATGATGAATAAATATCGTAACGAATACCAAATTAATCTAGAAGAAATTCATCATACACAAAAGCTTGATGCACCTTCTGGAACAGCGATTACAATTGCAGAAGGAATTATTGACAATTCAACATATAATTCTTGGTCGATGGACGAAAAAGCAAAAGACATTATTCCAGTTGAAGCAAAAAGAATCGAGGATGTTCCCGGAACACATATCGTACAATATAACTCTGATGTAGATACTATTGAGATTTCTCATACGGCGCATTCTCGCAAAGGTTTTGCCTTAGGTGCCGTGATTGCTGCGGAATGGATTTGGAATAAACAAGGTGTTTTCACAATGAAAGATGTACTTGAACTGAACTAAATTAAAATACTAAATATCAAAAACTTATGCATGTACTAATTTACTGGTTAATTGGTTTTATTATTGCCAATATAATCTTTGGAGCTGCAACTTGGAAATTATATAAAAATGCTGGAAAGCAAGCAATTCAAGCTTATATTCCTTTTCTAAATATCTGGAAAGGTTTAGAAATTATTCATCGTCCAAAATGGTGGATTATTCTATTTTATTTGCCAATTGTTGGTCCTATTTTTTGGTTAGTATTCTTTGTTGATTTAGGAGATTCTTACGGAAAAATTGAAACAAAAGACAAAGTCATTATGGTTTTGACTTTAGGTTTATACATTTTTGCGGTTAATTATTCTGATAATCCAAAATATTTAGGTCCAGAAAAACGCAAACCAACATTTGTTTCTTCCTTAATTTTTGCCCTTGTTTTAGCAACTTTGGTTCATAACTGGTTTATTCAACCAATGATTGTTCCAACAGGATCAATGGAAAATACAATCAAAATTGGTGATGCTTTATTTGTAGAAAAAGTAAGTCACGGAGCGCGTGTTCCTATGACACCAATCGGAATTCCATTCTCAGAATTTATTTACCGAGATGGTTTTATCGACAAAGCACGCCTACCTTATATGCGTATTCCAGGTTGGAGAGATTTAAAATCGAACGACATTGTTGTCTTCAACTATCCTACAGATTCTATTTACAATGCGATTGATCGTAAAGATGCATATGTAAAACGTTTAGTAGGTTTACCGGGAGAAACCGTGCAAATTCGCAATGGTGTTTTATATGTAAACGATAAAAAATTCATTCCAAAGAAAGATGCGCAAGTTCAGCACGCTTATAAAGTAACTACAAAAGTCCCTTTTAGTGATAAATTATTATACGATAATTTTGGAATCATAAGTACAGATTATAATGCTGCAAAACAAGGTGACGGAACATTTATTTATCAATTTGCAGCTTTGACTGATGCTCATGTTACAGCAATGAAATCTAATGCAAATGTAGTTTCTGTTGAACCTATTTTACAACCTGTAGGTGAAAAAACGGAACATATTGTAAATGGAAAAATTGATAGTACAAACACTATTTTTCCAGTAAACAAAAACTGGAATCCAGATCAATACGGACCTTTATACATTCCGAAAAAAGGTGATGTAGTTGATGTTAACAAAGAAACTTTAGCGCAATATATTAACATTATTCGTCGCTATGAAAACAATACATTAAGAGTTGATTCTACAAACGGTAAGTTTGATGTATTTATCAATGATCAAAAAACAGATAAATACGAAATCAAACAAAATTATTATTTTATGGTTGGTGATAACAGAAATCAATCATTAGATGCACGTTTCTTTGGTTATGTTGGAGAAGATCATATTATTGGTCGTCCAATTATGATTTGGGCAAATATGAACGGAATGTTCGAGCCTGCTGCTCCTAAGAAATTTATTTGGAATCGTTTCTTTACTTCAATAAATAATGATAATCCGGACAAAACTTCGTACGGAATTTATGTTTTAATTGCCTTAATTGGTTGGATTGGATATGATATTGTAAAAGCTCGTAAAGAGAAAAAGAAAAACAAATATTAATAAAAAGAGCGATTAAAATCCTCTAAATTATAAAATTAACAACACTATAAATGTGCATTATAAGCTAATTGTAATGCACATTTCCATATAAAATAATAGAATGAAAAATACGTTTGCAGCTTTTTATTTTGGACCGATTGATTACTATGCAGAAATGGTAAAAAGCCAAACTTTGGATATCGAAGTTCAAGAAAATTTTCAAAAGCAAACTTACCGTAACCGCATGTATATTTTGGGCGCAAATGGTAAATTAATGTTGAATATTCCAATTTTACACAACGGAACACGTTTGTTCAAAGATTTGCAACCTTCTTATGAATATGATTGGCAAAAAGAACACATCAAATCGTTAAAATCAGCTTATCAAAGTTCTCCATATTTTGAATATTATGAAGATGAAATTATTCCAATTTTAGAACAAAAAGAGAAATTTCTTTTAGATTTTAATCTAAAAACAATTGATTTCATCAACAAAAAATTAAGCTTAGATTTGGATATTTCTAAAACTGAAACCTATCAAGATCTAAACCCTGAAAATGATTTCAGAAATCAATTTTCTGCTAAAAAAGCTCCTCAATATAACTTACCAGAATATGCGCAAGTTTTTGATGATAAATTTGAGTTTATAGAAGGTTTGAGTATCTTAGATTTACTTTTTAGCGAAGGACCAAGTGCCGCAGTATATTTAAAAAACTTAATAAAATAACAACATGAGAAAATTATTTATTGCTTTAGGATTTGCCTTTACATTAGGGTTTGCTCAAGCACAAACAACAGAAGTACCAAAAGAAAAATGGTATCATGCAGGTGTTGAACAAACAGGTATTTATGGTGTAAATACCGATCAAGCTTTACAATTCTTAAAAGACAACAAAAGAAAAGCGAATACAATTATTGTAGGAGTTTTAGACAGTGGTGTTGAGAATTTTCACGAAGATTTGAAAGCAAATATGTGGACAAATCCAAAAGAAATTCCAGGAAACGGAATCGATGATGACAAAAATGGTTACATTGACGACGTACATGGTTGGTCTTTTTTAGGAACTGCAAAAGGAATCAATTACAATGATGATACAACTGAATTAACACGTCTTTACAAAGCTTTATCATCTAAATACGCAACTTTTGATCAAAAGAAAAATCACGAAGCTATTGTAAAAAATCCTACTGAATATGCTGAATTTCAAAAAATTGAAAAAGAATATTTAAGTGCTGTAGGAAAAGCAAAATATAACCAACAAGTTGCTCAATCTAAATTGAATGCAGTTGAAGGTGGTGTAAATAAAATGGTTCTTGAGTTTGGTGATACTAAATTAACAAAAGATATTTTAAAGAATTATCAACCAACAGATTCTCAAATCTTAGAAGCTTTATGGATTTTTGGTGAGTTAAAAGAAGAGCAATGGGTTGGAAAAACAATGAAAGAAGTTTCTAACACTTATTTAGGAGCTACTCGTCGTGCTGCAAAGGGAGATGCTTTATCTTCTCACTTAAATCTAGATTTGGTTGATCGTAAAAATGTTGACAATCCAAATGATAAGAAAGAGCGTTTTTATGGAAACGGAGATTCTAACGGACCTGAGTCTTCTCACGGAACTCACGTTGCTGGAATTATCGGTGCTGTAAGAGGAAATAATATCGGTTCTGAAGGAACAACAGGAGGAAATAATGTAAAAATTATGTCGGTTCGTACAGTTCCAAATGGAGACGAACGCGATAAAGATGTTGCAAATGCAATTTACTACGCAGTTGACAATGGAGCAAAAATCTTGAATATGTCTTTCGGAAAACCTTATTCTCCTGATGCAGATTTAGTTTGGGATGCGTTCAAATATGCTTCTGATAAAGGTGTTTTAATCGTTAAAGCGGCAGGAAATAGCAACGAAGATATTGATGTTCATGTACATTATCCAACTAATTTCAGAAATGGAAATGTTGTTTCTAAATCTGTTCTTACGGTTGGTGCTTCTACTAAAGATCCAAATGCTTTAAAAGCTCGTTTCTCTAACTATGGTAAAAAATCGGTAGATGTTTTTGGACCAGGACAAGAGATTTATGCAACATATCCAGGGGTTGATCAATATCGTTTCTTAAACGGAACTTCTATGGCTTCACCTGCTGTTGCTGGTGTTGCAGCGTTGGTTTGGTCACATTATCCAAAATTAACTGCAGAAGATATTCGTAATATCTTAATGGAAACAGTTAATAAAAATGAGCAATTAAAAGAGATTTCTGTTGCAGGTGGTGTTGTAGATTCTTACAAAGCTGTGCAAAAAGCTGAAGAAATTTACAAACAACGTAAATTGAAATAATTTTAAATTTAACACAACATTATAAAAAGGCTTCAAATTTTGGAGCCTTTTTTGCGTTTAAACTCGAGATAATTTTAGATGTAACAATTTCGGTTGTTTCTCGACATATAGATAAATCAATTATGAAAAAATTCTTATTAAGTATATCAGTTGCCATGTTTATTGGTGTGGTATCGTTCGCACAAGAAACGACAACTGCTCTACCATTGCCTAAAGTTGATCAAAAATATTGGCAACACGAATCTTTCGAAGAAAGTGGTGTTTATGGTGTTAATACTCAAAAAGCTTTACAATTTTTAGAATCAAAAAAACGTAAACCTTCACAGTTAATTGTTGGTGTTTTAGATTCTGGAGTTGAGATTACTCACCCAGATTTAAAAGATAATATTTGGACAAATAGCAAAGAAATTGCTGGAAATGGAATTGATGATGATAAAAATGGATATGTTGATGATATTCACGGTTGGAATTTTATCGGAGGAAAAGATGGTAAAAATGTTGATGGAGACACATTAGAGTTAACACGTCTTTTTGTAAAATACCGCGATTTATTCGAAAAAAGTAAAGATGCAGCTTCAAACAAAACGAAATTTCCAAAAGAATTTGAAGAATATCAAAAAATAAAACCTGAGTTCGAAAATAAATTAGCCGAAGCAAAACAAAATGCAGCGCAATATGTACAGATGAATGATATTTTCTCTGTTGCATTTCCTGCTTTGATTAAAGAATGGGGCGAAAAAGATTTGAATGAAAAAAATATGATGTCTTTTAAACCTGTTTCTAAAGAAGCACAACAAGGGATGATTATTTTTGGTATGGTTCCGAAAGAAGCTTGGGAAGGAAAATCGATGAAAGATTTCTTAACAGAAGTTGGAAATGAAATTTCTGAAGGAACAAAATACTACAAAGAACAAGTTGAAATTAACTTGAATACAGAATTAGATCCTCGTCCAATTGTTGGTGATAATTATGCTGATAAATCAGAACGTTTTTACGGAAATAATGATGTAGACGGCCCTGATTCTATGCACGGAACGCACGTTTCTGGAATTATTGCGGCAAAATCTGGGAACGGAATTGGAATGGATGGAATCGCAGGAAATGGTTATGTAAAAATCATGTCAGTTCGTACAGTTCCAAATGGAGACGAACGCGATAAAGATGTTGCAAATGCCATTCGTTATGCAGCAGATAATGGAGCAAAAATCTTGAACATGTCTTTTGGAAAAGCTTATTCTCCAGATAAACAAATTGTTTGGGATGCATTTAAATATGCTGAGAAAAAAGGTCTTTTATTGATTAAAGCTGCAGGAAATGAAAACGTAAATATTGATGACGAAATTCACTTCCCTACCGTTTATGATGACAAAGGTGTAGAAGTTTCTAAAAACGTAATTACAGTTGGAGCAAATACAATGGATAATGACAATTTAAGAGCAAGTTTCTCTAATTTTGGTAAAAAGTCTGTAGATGTTTTTGCGCCAGGAAATGAAATATATTCTACTGTTCCTAATAAAGATGGGGAATACAAAAACGAAAGTGGAACTTCTATGGCTTCTCCAGTTGTAGCAGGAGTTGCAGCTTTGGTTTGGGCACATTATCCCAAATTAACTGCAACAGATATCAAACAAATTTTGTTAGAATCTGTCAACAAAAATCCTGCTTTAACAGATATTTCTGTAACAGGCGGTGTTGTTGATGCGTACAAAGCTGTTCAATTAGCAGAAAAAATGTATGTTGCTAAAAAAATGAAGTAATTAGTTTTATATAAATTGTTTTAAAATTGAAATCCTCAACTAAATTTAGTTGAGGATTTTTTATTTAAATACTATAAACTTTTTCTTCTAAAATACCAGATTCAATCTCAATTGGTTGTTCATTTTGTCTAAAAATTCGGGCAGATAATTTTCCTTTCAACTCCACCACTCCATTTTCTACACGAAGCCAACTTCCTTCTCTCAATCCAACTACAACTTGATGATTAAATTTGTGAAATTCATTGATACGTGTTTCTCTTGTTTCTCCTTTGTGCGTAGAATTTGGATCAGGATCCAAATAATGCGGATTAATATTAAAAGGTAAAAATTGCAATGCATCAAAACTTGGTGGATAAACGATCGGCATATCGTTTGTTGTTCCAATTGTTAAACCTGTCAAATTACTTCCTGCGCTAGTTCCAATATATGGCGTTCCATTATGTACAGCACTTCTCAACTCTTCTACCAAACCAAGTTCATATAACGTTTTTAGCAATAAAAATGTATTTCCTCCTCCAATAAAAATCGCTTTCGCATGCAAAATGGCTTCTTTTTTATTCTCGAAAGTATGCAAACCTTTTACAGAAATTCCAACCGTTTGCAAAGCATCTTTTACATTTTGCGTATAATCATCGTACGAAATTCCCGAAGGACGCGCATAGGGAACAAAAATGATTTCATCAGAATTAATAAATTCTTTGATTTCATCTTTTATATATTCTAAAAAACTATAACCGTGAATAGTACTCGTACTTATCACTAATAGTCTATCATTTGGATTTATCATGTTATCGAATTTTAACTCAAAAGTAAGTTTAAAATAAGAAAGTAGGTGAAAAATTGACAAAAAAATATACCGAATTACTTTACTTTTGTACAATTCTAAAAAATGAAATTTCAAGATTTCTAGATCTTCATGAAAAAAATAGTACACTTCATTATACCTTTATTCATAGTTGTTATTATGCTAATAATTGGAATAGAACAAACACTTCGAAAAATTCCCAATGATTACAAATACAAAGCAAATTATTTAAAAGAAAATGGAAAACAAATAGAAACTTTGATTCTTGGGAGTTCTCATACTTTTACTGGACTCAATCCAAAATTATTTAAAAATAAAACTTTTAATGCTGCGCATTCTGCTCAATCATTGGATTTAGATTATAAAGTTTTTGAACAAAATCGAAAATATTTACCCAATTTAAAAACCATTATTATTCCCATTTCGTATTTTTCGTTTACAAAACAATTGAATGATTTTAACCAAAAAAAGTTAAAATATTATTCCATTTATTGGAATGTTGATATAAATAATAACGAGTTAAATCTTAATTACGAAATTTTTTCAGAGCCTGTTGAAGTTAATTATAATCGAATAAAAGAATATTGGATTGAGGATAAAAATAATTTGACAATAGATACTAATGGATATATAAATAAGCGATACGAACCAAGTTGGAATGATAGTATTTATGCTAAAAAAACGTTTGAAAGACATTGTGCAAATTTGAATTCAAATCAAATACAACATATTATAAAAACACATTATCATGATTTAGAACAAATTATAAAACAAGCAAAATCAAATGATATAAAAGTTGTTCTATTAGCTACTCCTACAACTAATTTGTATAAAAATTATGTTATAAAAACACCTCAGTATTTCAACTTAAAAAATAATATTAATCGCTTATCGGAATATGATAATGTCATTTTCATCGATTATTTTATCAATAATAAAAGTTTCAGTAAAAAAGATTTCAAAAATTCAGATCATTTAAATGCAAAAGGTGCAGATAAATTAACCTTTAAGGTGGATTCTATTATGAATAAAACATTTACGTTGATTACAAAATAAATCGAATATCTATCATCAAAAAAGAGCTTGATAAATCAAGCTCTTTTTTGGTTTTATAGTTGTGTAAAATTAGTTTTTATAGGAAATCCATTTCACCATTTCTTTCACAGTTGGTTTTTTACCATAAATTAAAATTCCAATTCTATAGATTTTTCCAGCAATATAAACCATAAATATGGTGCTGATTAAAAGCAAAAATAAGGATAAAGCTAATTGCCAAATCGGAACATCGAAAGGAATTCGAGTAATCATTGAGATGGGCGAAGTTAATGGAATCATTGATAACCAAAAAGCAACTGGACCATCAGGATTTTCGAAAGTTGTCATACTTCCATAAAGTCCAATCATCATCGGAACTAAAGGAAAATATGTGAATTGTTGCGTATCAGTATCATTGTCAACCGCAGAACCAATTGCTGCGAAAACAGAGCTGTAAAACAAATATCCCAAGATGAAATAAGCAATAAAAGCAAAAATGATTAACGGATAATTAAACGTCAACAACACTTCGCTAATTTCTGTTACTTTTTGCATCATATCTGGGTTAGTTTCCGCTAATTGTGCTTGATTCATCATTTGTTGTGACATATCCATTCTCGATGCTGCAATTGCAGGAAATAAAATCAATAACCCCATTGTCATTCCAATCCATATTGCAAATTGCGTCACTGCAACCATTGTCGTTCCTAAAATTTTACCCATCATCAATTCGAAAGGTTTCACAGAAGAAATGATAATTTCTACAACACGATTATTCTTTTCTTCAACAACCGAACGCATAACTTTTACGCCATAAATCATCACAAACATGAAAATAATGTAAGTTAAAAACATCGATAATCCGATTTTCAACTCCATTCCTTTGTCTTCTTTTCCGTCTGTAACGTTGAAAACATTCAGGTTAACGCGAGCCTTAGAAGCTTCTAAAGCAGCTTTATCAATACCAGATTTTGCTTGTTTTTCTTTTTCAATCTTATCACTAATTGTTCTCGAAAGTTTTTCTCGATCAGTAATTCCAAGATTTCCATTTGTGATTAATTCTGTATTTTTCTCGATATTATCATAATTTCCATCTGTATTTTTTGGAATATGAAGAATCGCATTCAAATATTCGCTTCCTTTCAATGTATCTTTGATCGATTTCAATTCTTGAGGCGTGTAAATACTGAACATCATTTGTTTAGTCGATTTAAACGAGGTTACAAACTCTGTACTTTCATCTACAATTGCAATGTTTTTCACTTCGGAATTATTTGCAGAACTCAAAAAGAAAATCACCGCTCCTGCTCCAACAATCAGTAAAGGCGAAAGAAAAGTCATAACAATAAACGCTTTGTTTTTTACTTGAGAAAAGAACTCACGTTGTGCAACTAAAAATATATTTTTCATTTGAAAATTAGCTTAAAGATTAGGAATTGAACTTTGTTTAACGGCTTCCAAAAACACATCATTCATCGAAGGAATAATCTCTTTGAATTGATGAACTTGTCCAACTTGCATCAATTTATCTAAAATCACATTGGTTGGTGTTTCTTTATTATACAATAAATTAAATTCAGTTCGTTGATTAATGTTTCGTACATCCGAAATCTCAAATTCATTCGCTAAATTTTGAAGAGAATCAGCGGGAATTTCATTCAATTGAATCGAAAATTTCCCTGTCTTAAATTGATTTCTAACTTCTTCGATTGTTCCATCTAATACTTTATTCGATTGATTAATCAATGCCACATGATCACACATTTCCTCCACAGATTCCATACGATGCGTTGAAAAAATAATTGTCGTTCCTTTGTCTCTTAATTCAAGAATTTCATTCGCAATAATTTGCGCATTTACAGGATCAAATCCACTAAAAGGTTCATCAAAAATCAGCAAAGAAGGATTGTGAATAACTGTAATCACAAACTGAACTTTTTGTCCCATTCCTTTCGACAACTCGCTCAATTTCTTGTTCCACCAAGACATCATATCAAGTTTCTCGAACCAATATTCGGTACGTTTTTTAGCTTCCGCAGAAGAAAGACCTTTCAGTTTTGCAAAATACAGTGCCTGTTCTCCAACCTTCATATTCTTGTACAAACCACGTTCTTCTGGCATATAACCAACTTGACCGATTGATTTTTTCGTCAAAGGTTCTCCATTTAGTAAAATCGTTCCACTATCTGGCGCCGTAATTTGATTAACAATACGAATAAAAGTCGTTTTTCCAGCACCATTTGGTCCCAAAAGTCCATAAATAGAACCTTGTGGAATATTGATACTAAAATTATTAAGCGCAACTTTATCTTTATATTTTCTTGTTAAGCCTTGAGCTTGCAATAAAAATTCCATTTTCTATATCATTTGATTTGTAAAATTAGTAAGAAGAAAGTAAATTTTGTTACAGATTTTAATGAGATTCATTCGGATCCCATACAATTTCTTTAAAATTAATCACTTTATCATTTATAATCTCCACACCTTCATTCTCTAACAATTGCTGCATCAAACTCGAAGGATTAAAATGATGTTTTCCAGTTAACAAACCATTTCTGTTTACAACACGATGCGCAGGAACATCTTCTCGATTATGTGCATGATTCATTGCATAACCAACCACGCGAGCCGAAAATTTTTCTCCTATATATTTTGCAATCAATCCATAAGTAGAAACACGTCCTTCGGGAATTTGACGAACTATTTCATAAATTTTCTCATAAGTATCAGAAATGATTTTTGTCATAATCTAAACATTTATTGTAAATTTAAAGAAAGTAATAGAATATGAGCCAAAAAGTTCCAATTAAATCTCTTTTAAGCCGACCACGTTTTAAGGTTTTTACGCATTTATCAAAACAAGAATTTATTGATTTAATCAAAAAACACCTTGAAACAAATTCGACTGAATACGGAGGTTATGCCAATCAGGAAGTTGCGATGATTCGTGTCCGCAAAGACAAAGATAAATATTGGCACCCGCAATTACAAATCAGAATTGAAGATGACGATGATCATCCTGACTATTTGGTTGTAAGAGGAATTATTGGTCCCCCTTCTAATGTTTGGACATTTTTCGCATTTTTGTATGGTTTGAGCGGAGCTATTTTTATCACCTTAGGCTCTTATGCGGTTTCCGAATATATTGTACAAGGAAATAGTGTATGGATTTGGAGTATTCCTATTGCATTATTGATTACTTTAGGAACCTATTTAGCGAGTTTATATGGTCATTATTTGGCAAAATATCAGCTAGGAAGATTGTATCATTTCGTGAATGAATTGCTTCGTGATGCAGAGTTTTATCAAAATAGCGACGAAATCAAAGAATAAAAAAAGCGACCTAAATAGGTCGCTTACAAGAAATATGTTGAGATAATATATTAATTAGATTACTTTCACATTAACGGCGTTGATGCCTTTTTTTCCTTGTTCTAAGTCAAAAGATACTTTATCGTTTTGAGCTACTTTGTCTGTTAAACCAGAAACGTGTACGAAGTACTCTTTTCCTGATTCGTCATCTTTAATAAATCCGTATCCTTTTTCTTCATTAAAGAATTTTACAGTTCCTTTATTCATAGTATTTTATTTTCGTTGATAAAGATATAAGATTTATTTACAAAACCAATATTAATTTTTAGTTTTTTTTATAACAATTTTTTTAGCCTATAATTTCATTATAATTTTGCTTCAAATCATAATATTTTGGCAGGAATTTATATTCATATCCCGTTTTGTAAACAAAAATGCAGCTATTGCGACTTTCATTTTTCGACAAATCTTCAACATAAATCAAATTTAATTCAAGCAATTAATAAAGAACTTGAGATCAGAAAAGATGAAATTTCAACACCTTTAGAAACGATTTATTTTGGAGGAGGAACACCTTCTATCCTGTCCGAAATTGAATTAGAAAGTATTTTCGAAACGATTTATAAAAATTATTCAACCAAAAATTTAAAGGAAATTACACTCGAAGCAAATCCTGATGATTTGAATAAAGAAAAACTTAATTTCTTAAAATCAACTCCGATTAATCGTTTTTCGATTGGTGTTCAATCATTTTTTGAAGAAGATTTGAAATTAATGAATCGAGCACATAATGCACAAGAAGCTGAGACTTCGATAAAATTGGCGCAAGATTTTGGTTTCGAAAATATCACTATTGATTTGATTTATGGTTCTACGACCACAACCAACGAAATGTGGAAGCAAAATTTGCAAAAAGCAATTGAGCTGAATGTTCCACATATTTCTTCTTATGCATTAACAGTCGAAGAAAAAACAATTTTAAATCATCAAATCAAAAAAGGAATCACAAAACCGGTTGATGAAGATCGTCAAAACGAACAATTTCAACTTTTAGTTGACACTTTAACTTCGAATGATTTTATTCAATATGAAATCTCTAATTTCGGAAAAGAAGAGTATTTTTCTTTACACAATTCTAATTATTGGAAAGGAATTCATTATTTAGGAATTGGACCTTCTGCGCATTCTTATAACGGAAAAACTCGTGCTTGGAACATTGCAAATAATTCTAAATACATACAAGCTATCAACGAAAATAATCTACCTCAAGAAATTGAAGTTTTAAATGAAGTAGAAAAATTTAATGAAATGATAATGATAGGATTGAGAACAATTTATGGAATAGATTTAAATCGAATTAATTCAGAATTTTCTCAACCTTTAGTTAATTCTTTTCATGAAGAACTCAATCAATTAATCAACGAAAATTTAGTCGAAAAGAAAGAAAATAAAATTATTTTGAAACCCGAAGCAAAATTTTTCGCAGACGGAATTGCTTCAAGATTATTTTACATCAATTAATTTGTTAAATTTGCGATATGAATGATAACAGACCAATTGGTGTTTTCGACTCTGGAGTTGGTGGTTTGACGTTTGCAAAAGAAATAAAACGTCTGCTACCAAACGAAAGTTTGATCTATTTTGGCGATACTCAAAATTTGCCTTATGGAGAAAAATCGAAAGAAGCGATTACACAATTTTCGGTAGACATTACTAATTTTTTAATAGACAATAATTGTAAAGCGATTTTAGTTGCATGTAATTCTGCAACCGCTAATTCGTTGAAAGAAATTAGAGAAGCTGCAGGAAAAGATGTTCCTGTTATCGATGTTATTTCGCCTGTTGCGGAGAAAGTTTCGTTCGAATTAAGAGAAAAGATAGGTGTTATTGCAACAAAAGCAACTGTAAATTCGGGCGCGTACAAGAAAGCAATTCGTCGTCGAAATAAACATATTACGGTTATTGAAATGGCTACTCCTCTCTTAGTACCTGTTATCGAAGAGGGTTTTACAAATTCTACGATTTCTAAAGCAGTTTTAGAAACGTATTTATTGAACAAAAAATTAGAAGGAATTGATTCGATTATTTTAGGATGTACGCATTATACACATCTGGAAAAAGAAATCAATCAAGTATTTGAAGGAAAAGTTGATATCGTAAATTCACCTTTAATTGTCGTGAATCAAGTAATTTATCAATTGGCAAAAGAAGGAAAATTGGCTGCGAAAGATACTGTTGCAAACTATACATTTTATATTTCTGACAATACAGATAATATTATAAAAGTGGCAAAAAAATTCTTTGGAAAAGATATTCAATTAATTGAGAAAAATTTAGAAACGAAATAGAACCGACCATTATTTGTCGGTTTTTTTATAAAATATTACGAACAAACAAAAACAAATCATTACATGGAAAAATCAGCAGAATTAATTGCATTAGAAGAAAAATACGGAGCGCATAACTATCACCCACTTCCAGTTGTATTGGAAAAAGGTGAAGGTGTTTACGTTTGGGATGTTGATGGAAAAAAATATTTCGACTTTTTATCAGCTTATTCAGCTGTTAATCAAGGTCACTGTCATCCTAGAATTATTAAAGCGTTGAAAGATCAAGCCGAAAAATTAACGTTAACTTCTCGTGCTTTTTATAATGCGGAATTAGGAAAATACGAAAAATTTATCACAGAATTATTCGGTTTCGATCAAGTATTGCCAATGAATACGGGTGCAGAAGCTGTAGAAACAGCGCTAAAAATTGCTCGTAAATGGGGTTACGAAAAGAAAGGAATTCCAACTGGTGAAGCGATTATTGTAGTATGTAAAGACAATTTCCATGGTCGTACAACTACTATTATTTCTTTCTCGAATGATGAAGATGCACGTAAAAATTTCAATCCTTACACAAGTGGTTTCGAAGCTGTAGAATACAATGATGTTGAAGCTTTGAAACAAATTTTAGAAGAAAAAGCAGATAAAATTTGTGGATTCTTAGTAGAACCAATTCAAGGAGAAGCTGGTGTTAATGTACCTTCTGAAGGATATTTGAAAGCTTGTGAAGAATTATGTAAACAACATAATGTTTTATTTATCGCGGACGAAATTCAAACAGGAATCGCACGTACAGGAAAAATGTTAGCAATCGATCACGAAAATATTGATGCTGATGTTTTAATCTTAGGTAAAGCCGTTTCAGGTGGAGCTTATCCAGTATCTGCAGTTTTAGCAAATGATGAAATAATGAATGTCATCAAACCAGGACAACACGGTTCTACTTATGGAGGTAATCCATTAGCTGCGGCTGTTGCTACAGAAGCTTTGCAAGTTGTTTTGGACGAAAAATTAGCTGAAAATTCTGAAAAATTAGGACAAATTTTTAGAACAGAAATCACGAAAATGGCTGAAGAATTTCCATTATTCAAATCAGTTCGTGGAAAAGGTTTATTAAATGCAATTTTAATCAACGATACACCAGAATCTGAAACAGCATGGAATTTCTGTGTTGCAATGAAAGACAACGGATTATTAGCCAAACCTACACACGGAAACATCATTCGTTTCGCTCCTCCTTTAGTGATGAACGAAGAACAATTACACGAATGTTTAGCGATTATTCGTAAAACTGCACAAGAGTTTAATAAATAATCAACAATAAAATGATATAGAAAAAACCTGATGAAATTTCATCAGGTTTTTTTATATTTTAAGGCGCTAAACGCTCTTTTTTCCAATCAAAATCGTCTTGTAAAACATAACGAACTCTATCGTGTAAACGACTTGGGCGTCCTTGCCAAAACTCTATCTCAGTTGGACGAATCAAGAAACCTCCCCAATGTGCTGGACGAGGAATTTCTTTTCCTTCGTATTTTTTTTCTAATTCCAATTCCTCTGCCGTCAAATCTTCGTGCTCATCAATCACAGAACTTTGCGCCGAAATCCAAGCACCTAACTGGCTACTTCTTGGACGTGTTTCGAAATATCCATCCGAATTATTATCCGAAGTTTTTTCAGCCACACCTTTTATAATAATCTGTCTTTCTAGAAATGGCCAAAAAAATGACAAACAAACTTTCGGATTTTCTAATAAAGCTTTTCCTTTCTGACTGTTATAATTCGTATAAAAAATAAAACCTTCGTCCGTATATCTTTTCAATAAAACAACACGCGTTCTCGGAAATCCATCTTCACCAATCGTTGCAACAGACATCGCATTTGCTTCATCCACTCCATCCGATTCTTCAGCTTGCAGAAACCAATCACGAAATTGTTCGATCGGATTTTCTCTTAACGAATCAAAATTCATCGACTGTTTTTCGTAAACTTTTCTTTTATAACTTAAATCTTGTTTCATTAATGATTATTTTATATTTTTAAACAGCTAATTGTATATTTCGTTAAGATTTCACGTAACAAAACCGAAACAAAAATGTCTATCAAAAGTATAAAAAAAGGAGTTATTTTGGTCGCAAAACCAACATTAAGTAACGATATTTTTCAGAGAAGTGTAATTTTAATTACAGAACACTTAGAATCTGGAAGTATTGGTTTTATTCTTAATCATTCTTCTCATATTCCGATTAGTATTTTTGTATCTGAAATGGAGTCTGCATCTATTGTTTTTGAAGGTGGACCTGTCGATAAAGAAAACATCTATTATATTCACAAACGACCTGATTTAATCAGAAATAGTGAAAAAATTACTGAAAATTTATATTGGTCTGGCGTATATGAAGATGTGCGTGATGCAGTAAATCAGAATTTGATTACTCAAGAAGAAATCAAGTTTTTTATTGGATATTGTGGTTGGGCACCAAAGCAAATCAAAGATGAATTAAACAATAATTCGTGGGCTGTAACGGATTTGGATTTTGATATTTTTGAGCGTTGGGATGCTGATTTGTGGAAGAAATTGATGAAACAGCTTGGAGGTGAAAACTTAATTTGGCTAAACACCCCCGCTGATCCTTCTATGAATTAATCGATTATAAATACTTAAAAATCGATTTTGTTTTGTCTAAAGTGTATTCTTTTTTACGATTTTTGGTAATTGGTAAAATTCCAACTCCATCAATCAAAATGAAAACTTCTTCGGCTTTCTGAATTTCAAATGGAAAAATTTCGACTTCTTCTACTTTAAATTCTTCAGCTTTATTAATTTTTGTAATGAAATTTTTTCTCAAAACACTTGTAATAACACCTTCTTCTTTTTTCGGTGTACGAATCGTTTCTCCATTCACCACAAAAATATTTCCTCGTAAAGAACGTGCCATTTTTTTGTTTGCATTTACCAAAATAATATCAGCATAATCATTCTCTAAACGATAGATTTCTGCAATATTTTCTTCTGGACGATACGTATTCACAAGTGAGTAAAATGCAGTATTGATTGCATAATCTTTGTACACATCAATCTCGTTTTCAGCTTGTAAAAACTCCCAATCATTTTCACTATTTTCGATAGAAATCAAATAATTGATGGATGCTTTTAGATAATCTTCCTCATCATTTCTGAAAGCAAAAAATTCTACTTTCCCTGATTTGGTCTGATTTGCTTCTGCTAATAAATTGATTTGTTCTTGAAAAAATTCTGGTGTAAAATCTAACGGAATATTCATGCGGTAAATACGCATAGAAGCCATTAAATTGAAATAATGATCTTCCCAATCAATAATTTCACCATTTACAAATCGCAAAATTTCTTTTACAGCATCACCATTACGAAAAGCTCTGTTCTGAATTCCTATTTCTGCATTTGCTTTTTCGACAATAACGCCACCTAAGTTAATTTTCAAAATAATAGATTTTAAACAGATCCTAAGATTTTTTTTAGATCTTCAATTTGACTTTCCCACAATTGTTTTGATTCTTCTACTTCGTCTTCATCAGCAAAATCTGTAATAACTAATGATACATCGTTCGTTAAATCGTCTTCTACAATTGTTAATTCGAAGAAATATTTTGTATCTTCATCATATTCCCATTGAAAGCGCACGTATCCATCTTGCTTAGATTTCATCAAAAATGCAGATTCTTCGTGTCCATCCCAAATAAAAGTATATTTTTCTCCACGAGAATTTACGTTATCTGCAAACCATTCTGATAAACCAGAAGGGTTTGAAATATAGTTATATAGCAAAGACGGTGAAGACTTGATTGAAAATTCTACTTGATATTTCTTTTTTGGCATAATTCTATTTTATTGAAGTCGCAAGATATAAAATGAATTGTATCTACCAAAGAAAATCAAAATAAGTTTTGTTATAAAATCAAAAAAAAATTACCTTTGCAAAAATTAAAATTTAGGCGAGGTAGCTCAGATGGTTAGAGCGCAGGATTCATAACCCTGAGGTCGGCAGTTCGATTCTGCTCTTCGCTACAAATAAAAAGCCCAAACAGACAATCTGTTTGGGCTTTTACTTAACTACTAAAACCTATACTAATCTAAATAACCTACTACTTGATAAGCTCTTGTTCCTCTGTTGTAAATTTTTTGGTATAAAACACCTCCAAATTCATACAGATACTCGCCTCCATAATCTACTCTTTCATATCCTGCTGGTAACGCATATACGATAGCACCTAGAGGAGCTTGAACTACTTCATAATAATTTCTATTAGGGCTGTAATAAACTCCTTCGTAGAAATAATATGGATTTCTATTACCAATATTAATTGTTACATAACCTACTGGTAAAATATTAATTCTAAATCCTACATATGGCATATATCTCACATATCCACTGTTATAAGGACGATAGTAAATACCATTGTTTCCGTAGAAATTATAACTGTTATACGAATACTTGTTATAGTTTCTTACATTCACATTAGAAACTGGTCGGTTTCCTCTGTTGTATGAGCTAGAATTTATACGAACTGGATTGTTGTAGAAATCTCTGTTTTTTAAACTCTCAGATCTATTACCTTGATTACCTTGGTTATTTTCTCTGTTATTTCCACTATTATTCCAATCTTTATTAGAACTTGATCTACTACTTACAATCGCTGTATTATTTCTATCTATACGTGTACTCGTTTCACGTTCAGTTCTATTTGTAGAATTTTTCCAAGATTCATTCGTAGAATTTCCACGACCTATTCTTTCTGTTCTATTTCCTTCAATACGACTAGTTCTATTTTCTGTTCTAGCCATTTCAGAGCGTCCATTCCCTTGACTTCTTGAAGTCGCTTCTATTGAAGAAGAACTTCTCTCACCACCTCTTTGACCTCTATCTTGAGCATTTACACCAACAGCTAACATGGCTGTAAAAGCTACTCCTAAAAGTGTAAATCTAATTTTTTTCATCATCCAACTTTTTAATAAATTAAGACATCTCTCTAAATACTATTTCCGTGCCATAATTATAAATTTTAACCATACAAAATCAATAAATCATCAAAATAATTTATAAGTGAATAATATTCAATGAATTGTATTAACAATTTTGTTTGACAATTTTGTTAAATATTTTTATTCTTGACATCGTTTGTATTGATTTCTGAATTGATTACTTTTGTTTTTAAGAAATTATATAAAATGATTGACGTTAAAAATGCTTACATCGCCTTTATTAGTTTACAAAAAGTTGGACATAAAGTTCGAGAAGAAGCTAACATTTTTGCCGATAAAACACTAGAATATGACGAATCTAAGGAAGAACAATTGGTTCCTTTCTTATTAAGTCCTTTCAAAAAAACACTCGAAATTAATCGTTTCACGCATTATACAGAAAAATTAGAATTTAATGTTTTGTACAATCAATGCAAGCAAATGTTTGATGAAGAAATAGATTTTATCGATTTTTCGCAAGAAGTTTTAAGTCATTTATACGAGAAATCATTACATCCGCAGATCAAAAGTGGTGAAGTTTTTATTGCCCTTTTCGAAAATATGATGTTCGACGGAATTCCTTGCCGTGGAATTGGAATTTATAAATTAGAGAATAAGAAGAAATTCTTGCGTTTTGACGAATCACGTGGTTTAGATTACAACATTTGGAAAGGTTATAAGCTAGAAGGAATCGACAAAGCCTGTCTTATTCTTGATGCTTATCGCGACGAAGGTTTCCGCGTCTACTCTATCGATGATAAAAATGTGGAGTCAGAATATTGGAAGAAAAATTTCTTGGAAATTGATTTGATTAAGGATAACAATTACCATACGAAGAAATATATGGAGTTGATTACAGATTTCTCGAATGATTTTCTTTTGGATAAAACAGACAAAAAACAACAAGCAGAATTTATCTCAAATTCGATAAATGTGTTGAATTCGAATGAAGTTGTAACGAATGAAATTTTTGAAGATCAAGTTTTGAAACCTTTCGAAATTATTGATGAATTCAAAGAATATAAGAAAGATTATAGCGAAAATAATCGTGTTGAATTTGTGGAAGCTTTCGAAGTTTCAGTTCCAACTTTGATGAAAGAATCTAAGAAAATTAAAAGTGAAATTAAATTAGATACAAAGATTAACATCAAATTAGATTTGACAAATCCTGATGCAGCTGAAGAATATTTGGAGCGTGGTTTTGACGAAGAAAAGAAAATGTATTATTATAAAGTCTATTTCAATTCTGAACAATAAATTAAAGGCTCCTATTTTGGAGCTTTTTTTTTGATATTAATTCAATTTCAAAATACATTGATGATTCAAAATCTCAAAACCATTTTTCAGCCAAAAACCTTTTGCAAATTGATTTTCAGCTGTAAATTCTAATTCAATATATGCTTGATCGTTCAAGAAATTTATCGCTTCTTTAACCAATTTAGAAGCGATGTTTTGATTGCGATAATTTGCATCAACATACAACGAATCTATTCTTCCTTTTGATTTAATCACAAAATATTTCGGACGAAGATGTTTCGAACAAATAATATATCCCGTCAACTGATTTTCTATTTCGGCTACAAATATTTTTATATTCTGTTGATGTAAAATTCCCTTGAAAAAATCATCAATATCATGTTTGTAGGTCAAATCTATTTGATACAATGCATTAAACTCTTGATGATGTTGTAACAATTTTATCATCATTCTTTTCAGTTCAGGAATATCATTTTCTACGGCAATTCTTATCATATCTAAAAATAAAAAAATCCAGTTAAAAAACTCTAACTGGATTTACTAAAAACTATTGTTTATCTAGTTTTATTTTGTCTTGACCTTGTTGCAATTGATACAACTCTATAATATCCTCAATTGGATAATTAAACCAATCAACTTGTTTTTTGATTTTCGAATTTTGATCTAAATACAAATATGTCGTGAATTTCATCGCTGGAAACTTCATTCCATTATAGGTATAAGGCGAAAATTCTCCGTTTGCAATAATCATCGAATCGTTAGAAAATAATTCATTTACTTTCAATAATTTATTATTTTCATATTGCATCGTTTGATCACTCCAACGAATAATATCATTCAATAAATAACGCGGATCTACCGTAGAACCTCCCGAATATTGTGCTACATTTTCATATACCAAACTATCATTGTAAAAAGACAACATTTTCTTGTAATCTTTTCGAGATGAATAATTTTCGAAAAAACGTTTTCCTAATTCATCATTTTTACTGGCTGAAGAAGAATTACAACTTACTAAAAAAGTAATTGCAATAAGACTTAAAATCCATGTAAATTTTATTTTCATTTGTCTGAAATTCTTGTTAAATAATTTTCACCATTATCATCAGCCATTCCATCTTCATTGAGAATCATAATCTCCGAATTGTCCGACCAACGTAAAAATTGAAAAGGTAATTTTTTCTTTTTTGAATCAATCTCCATCAACGATCCATCATCTTTTTTGAATAATTCTCCGTTATAAGATTGACCTTTGTATTCAGCAGTAAATTTATCATCTGCTAATTTCAAAACAATTTTATCCCCAAAATATTTTCCTTCAAAAACACCCTTATAAACAAGCGTTTCATTTGTAAAAACAGAATTTTTTTCTAAAGACAATACATCTTCATGCGATAAGCTATCTGAACTTTTATCCACTTCTACATTGTCCTTTTTACAAGAAAATAAAAAGAGTTGACTGATAAATAGCAAAAAGAAAATCTTTTTCATCTGAGATGAATTATTTTTTCACGAATTGTTCAACATCTTTTCTCGAAATTGGATCATCACCCAAAATCAATAAACGTTCAACAACATTTCTTAACTCACGAATATTTCCTGACCAATCTAATTCTTTCAAAGCATCATACGCTGAATTATCAAAAGATTTTTGACTTGTTGTATCAGTAATAAAATGTTCAACCAAAGCAGGAATATCATCTTTACGATCATTAAGTGCTGGAACATTAATAATAATTACCGCTAAACGATGGTATAAATCCTCGCGAAAACGACCTTCCTCAATCTCTTTTCGTAAGTCTTTATTTGTTGCAGCAATTACACGAACATTTACATTAATCTCTTTCTCAGAACCAACTGGCGAAACTTTTCCTTCTTGTAGCGCACGCAAAACTTTTGCTTGAGCAGAAAGACTCATATCCCCTATTTCATCTAAAAAAATTGTTCCTCCATTTGCCAATTCAAACTTACCTTGCTTGTCTTTAACAGCTCCAGTAAACGATCCTTTCACATGACCAAACAATTCACTTTCGATTAATTCAGCTGGAATTGCCGCACAATTCACTTCAACCAAAGGTTTTACATTACGATTACTTTTCTCGTGTAAATGATGAGCAACCAACTCTTTACCTGTTCCATTTGGACCAAGAATCAATACACGAGCGTCTGTAGCAGCCACTTTATCTATAATTTGTTTTACTTCTGCAATTGCAGGAGCATCACCAATCATTTCATATTTTTTAGCAACTTTTTTCTTTAAAGCTTTATTTTCTTTCTTCAATTCTTTATTCGAAGACAGCAACGATTTACGGTCTAAAGCATTACGAACAGTCGTCAATAATTTATTAAGATCTGGTGGTTTTGAAATAAAATCGTACGCACCTTTTTTGATCGCATCTACAGCCAAATCAACATCTCCGTGCCCCGTTATCATCACCATTGTTAAATCAGGATTGTATTCCATCGCTTCCGATAAAACTTCCATCCCATCTTTCAACGGCATTTTTATATCACTTATAATTAAGTCGTATTCTTTTTCTTTTATTTTTTCAAGCCCTATAGCTCCGTTTTCAGCTTCATCCACATTCCATTTTGGATTTTCGTCCATTAAAATGCTTTTCAAAACGTTGCGAATTGCCTGTTCATCTTCGATTAATAAGATATTTGACATCGTTTAGATCGTTTATTTTTGTAAAATTAAAATAGACTCAAAGATAATTGAAATTATTATTTTTGAGTCTACTTTTGATATAGATTTTAATACTTTTTTTAAGATGTTTTCACTTTTCGTGCATTTTCTAAACCTAATTCTTTTATAGAAACTTCTCTCATTTCTATTTTTCGAATTTTCCCTGAGATAGTCATAGGGAATTCTTGTACAAACTTCCAATATTTAGGACGTTTGAAATGAGCAATGGATAAACAATAAGCCTTCAATTCGTCTTCTGTTACACTAATACCATCTTTCACTTTCACCCAAGCCATTACTTCTTCTCCATATTTGATACTTGGAACGCCAATAATTTGAACATCAGAAATTGATTCATGTTCGTACAAAAAATCTTCAATCTCTTTTGGTGAAATATTTTCTCCTCCTCTGATAATAATATCTTTAATTCGTCCAGTAATATTAATATAACCATCAACATCCATAGTCGCTAAATCACCAGTATGCAACCAATTATTTTCGTCAATAACTTGCGCAGTTGCTTCCGGATTGTTCCAATATTTTTGCATGACGGAATAACCTCTTGTACAAAATTCACCAGCAATTCCACGAGGTAAAATATCTCCTGTTTGCGGATCAATAATCTTAATTTCTAAATGATCTTGAACTGTTCCAACCGTCGAAACTTGCTTTTCTAAAGGTGTTCCGATAATAGTTTGTGTAGAAACTGGCGAAGTTTCTGTCATCCCATAACAAATCGAAACTTCTTTCATATTCATTTTAGCTTGCACTTTCTTCATAATTTCAATCGGACAAGGCGAACCAGCCATTACACCAGTTCTCAAAGATGTTAAATCGAAACGATCAAAATTTGGTAATTCTAATTCCGCAATAAACATCGTCGGAACTCCATAAAGTGATGTACACTTTTCCATTTCGACTGCATTTAAAGTCTTTGCAGGATCAAAACTATCCGAAGGAATTACCATACAAGCGCCATGCGAAGTACACGCCATATTACCAATTACCATTCCGAAACAATGATAAAATGGAACAGGAATACAAACACGATCACGATGCGTATAATTTAATCGAACACCAATAAAAAAACCATTGTTCAATAAATTATGATGCGTTAAAGTTACTCCTTTTGGAAAGCCTGTTGTTCCAGATGTATATTGAATATTTACAGCATCATCAAACTGAACAGATTGCTCTATTTGATGCACTTCTGAAGTCGAAATTTCTTCTCCTTTAATCAAAAAATCATCCCAATTTTCTTCAAAAATAATGATATGTTTTAGTAATTTCGCATTCTCTTTTACATTATTCAACATCACTTTATACTCACTTGTTTTGAAGCTTAAAGAAGCAAAAACTGCAGAAATTTCAGCTTGATTTAATACAAATTCGAGTTCATTTTCACGATAAGCAGGATTCAAATTAACCAAAATCATTCCCACACGGGCCGTTGCATATTGTAACAATGTCCATTCCGCACGATTTGGCGCCCAAATACCTACGCGATCTCCTTTTTGCAAACCAATTGCAATCAATGATTTTGCTATTTGTTCGGTTTGTGAATAAAATTCTGTATACGTCGCTCTATAATTTTGATCTACGCAAACCAAAGCCTCTTGTTGCGGATATTTTGCAACTGTATTTCGTAAATTTTCGCCAATTGTTTCTCCTAAAAGAGGATATTGTGATGCACCACTTGAGTATGATAAGTTAGAAATCATGCGCTTATATTCTATGTTTTTAAAATTACTTTCCAACTCAAACTTAACAACGATTTTCAGGAAAATAAATTTATCAAATACAAGATTTATGATTTCTAAAAGAATCGTATTTTTTTATTAAAATCAAAAATGAATTCAAAAAAATGAAGGTTTATTTTTAACAAATACTTAAAATAACTCCATCAAATTATCCTTAAATTGTAAAAAATTACTGAAAAATGAATACAATAAACCACGACAATTATACTTCTATTTACGATGGAATAGAAGTTGTAGATGCTTTACAGACACGTATTGCTGACATCAAGAAAACATTAATAATTGTAACAGAATTAGATAAATGGGATTATGCATATGCAGAAGGTAAATGGACGATCAAAGAAATGATACAACATTGTATAGATTGCGAACGTATTTTTTCTTATCGTGCGCAACATATTGCGAGAGAAGATTCACAAACATTAAATTTCTTCGATGAAAACGCCTATGTATTGACTTCGAATGCAAATGAAAGAAAGCCTGAAGAATTAATAAAAGAATGGACTAATTTGATGAAAGCAACTTACTTTCAGTTTGAATCTTTTAATGATCAAACTTTAAACAAAATAGGAAAAGTTGGTAATCGAGAGTATTCTGTTGAGAAAATCGGTTATGTAATGGCTGGTCATTCCATCCATCATATGAATGTAATTAATGAACGATATTTATAAAAAAAGTCAGCTTCTAAAAAGCTGACTTTTTTATTTCGGCATCACATTATAAGTTGGATCTTCTTCGATATTTACCTCAATAACGCTTTTTGCATTTTCTAATAATCGAATAGAATCTTTACTCAAATGTTGCAAAATTACAATTTTATCTTGTTGTGCATATTTAGATGTAATAATATTTAAAGCTTCGATTGCACTCATATCAACTATTCTACTCTCTTTCAAATCTATAACAATTATTCTTGGATCAGAATTAATTTCAAATTTCTCTAAAAAAGTAGAAGTCGAACCAAAGAAAAGTGGTCCATAAATCTCATATATTTTTCGTCCATTTTCATCAACAAATTTACGTGCTCGAATACGTTTAGCATTATCCCAAGCAAAAACCAAAGCCGAAACAATAACACCTACAAAAACAGCCAAAGCAAGGTTATGTAACACAATCGTGATAATCGCCACCAAAATACTTACAAACACATCCGATTTTGGCATTTTAGTTATCAATTTAAAAAATCCCCATTTAAAAGTCGAAATCGCAACCATCATCATTACACCAACAAGTGCTGCCATCGGAATTTTCTCAATCACTGGAGCACCAATTAGAATAATAATCAAGATTGTAATTGCACCAATTGCTGGTCCTAATCTCGAACGAGAACCTGCATCTAAATTAACAAATGTCTGAGCAATCATTGCACAACCTCCCATTCCACCGAAAAAACCATTTGTAATATTTGCAGCACCTTGCGCCAAACATTCTTTATTCGACGAACCTTTCGTTTCAGTCACCTCATCCACCAAAGTAAGCGTTAGCAAAGTTTCAATTAACCCAACCGAACCCATAATAATCGAATAAGGCAAAATAATTTTCAAGGTTTCTAACGTAAACGGAACACTCGGAATATGAAAACTTGGCAATTCTCCTTTTATACTCGCAATATCACCAACAGTCTTTGTATCAATATGAAATCCAATTACCAATAGAAAAGTCACAAGAATTGCAACCAAAGAAGCTGGAATAATTTTCGTTAATTTCGGAAAGAAATAAACTATCAGAACTGTAATTAGCGTCAATCCAGCCATCGTATAAAAAGGTGTACCACTCAACCAACTCGTTATTCCATTCGTAGTTGATTTGAATTGTTCTATTTGTGACATAAAAATAACAACCGCCAAACCATTTAGAAAGCCATACATAACAGGTTGAGGAATTAAACGAACAAATCTTCCTAATTTGAAAACACCAACTACTATCTGGAAAACTCCTGCTAAAGCAACCGCAGCAAAAATATATTGCTCACCATACGTAGCATTCAACGCGATTAAAGTGATAACGGTAGCACCTGCTCCACCCGCAACCATCGCTGGTCTTCCTCCAAAAACCGCCGTTACAATTCCCATGATAAATGCACCATATAAACCTATTAAAGGTGATAAACCAGCTAAAATTGCAAACGAAAGCGATTCAGGAATCATTGTCATAGCAACAGTTAAGCCGGCTAATATTTCGTTTTTATAATTTATTTTTTGATTGAATTTTAAATATTCAGCAATCGACATCAGAAGTTTTATTTCATGCAAAAGTAACAATTACTACGCATCTAAAATTAGTAAAAAGCTAGATTAAATATCAAATTACATACTAATCATTGAAGTAATTTTATAATTGTTAAATATTTCTTAATAAATATTTAACAATTAAGATATATAGCAAGTGTATTTTTGACGAAATTTAATTTCTAATGAAACATCTTTTAAAACTCTCCTTATTCATTCTAGGTCCATTCGTTTTGGCTCAAAGCGGTGTTATCTCAGGAAAAGTTGTAGATTCTAACGATCAATTTTCGTTACCAGGAGCTACAATTCGCATCGAGAATTCCAATAAATATACTGTATCTGACCAAAATGGTAATTATCAATTTCTAAATCTTACGCCTGGTATTTATATCATTTATATTGATTATTTGGGATACGAAACCATCTCAAAACAAATAGAAGTTACCGAAAATAAAACAGCCGTTATTGATTTTTCTCTAAACTCAGGTTACAACGAACTAAATGAAGTTGTTATAGTTGGAGATTATTTAAAAGGGCAAGCAAAAGCATTGAATCAACAAAAAAATAACGGAAATATTACCAATATTATTTCTTCAGATCAAGTTGGTCGTTTTCCCGATTCTAACATCGGAGATGCGTTAAAACGTGTCACTGGAGTTACAATGCAAAACGATCAAGGTGAAGCCAGAAACATTATCATTAGAGGTTTATCACCCGAATTAAATTCGGTCATGTTAAATTGGATATCCTAAAAAAAAATTCCAAAGAAAAAAAAAAAAAAAAAAATATTTTTTTTATATTTTAAATAAAAAAAAAA
>NZ_DJBB01000060.1:0-44583 GCF_002429865.1 Empedobacter sp. UBA5987 | reverse complement strand
ATGAATAAAAATGAAAATAAGATTCTTTGATAAGCTCAGAATGACAAAATCCATCACGAAAGAGAACGAAGAAATTAATAAGAAAAAACAAACAAACCTTATTTCAAAATTTTAATTTTGCTTACCACATTACCACATTACCACATACTCCCAACATCAAGGCAAGATGAAGGCAAGATGAAGGCAACATAGTGGCAGTAGAGTGGCAATAAAGTTGAGGTAATAAAAAAGAGAAGTAAAACTTCTCTTTTTTATTCATCATTTAAGTTTCTTTGAAGTAATCGATTAGACTTATTTGTTCAAAGACATTCAAAACTAGAGATATTTATAGAACAACAAAGATTACAACAAGTACATTTTATAAAAAGAATGTATAATTTATAAATTATACACTTTTAAACGATTAAGTACTTAATAAACGATTTACGATATAAAATAAAGTATTTTAGTAGTAATCAATAGATCTATACCATGAAAAGAGTTGTAGTGTACACATACATACTCTTTCTACTTCCGCTTATAACAATGGCTAATCAAGTTGATTCCTTAGCCTCAAAAGATAATGCCTATCTAATAGAAAAATTGGATGCATTAATAGATGAAAAGCATCATCCAAATGCGATGATCTATGTGCAAGCGTATATAAGAAATGCTAAAAAAGAAAAGGATAAGCTAAATTTATTTTATGCTTATAAAGAAGGAATCTTTTTTTCAAGTCATTTAAATACTCAAATAGAATATGCAGATAGTGCGATAATTACTGCCCGGAAATTAAAAAACAAAGATTTAATAGCAACAGCTTTATTATCAAAAGGGCTAGCCTATTACAAAGCAAAAGATTATAGAGAGGCGTTACAAAATTATTTATATGCAGATCAGGAGT
The DNA here is from genome assembly GCF_002429865.1 of Empedobacter sp. UBA5987. Taxonomy (NCBI): domain Bacteria; kingdom Pseudomonadati; phylum Bacteroidota; class Flavobacteriia; order Flavobacteriales; family Weeksellaceae; genus Empedobacter; species Empedobacter sp. UBA5987. The sequence goes on along the minus strand of NZ_DJBB01000060.1, from coordinate 43,700 downwards.
TAAAATATTCAAAAGACCAATATTTATTACATAAAGTAACATTTAATATGGCAATGATAAAAATCAAATTAAATCAATGTAACCAAGCAGAAGAATTGTTGCTGAAATGTAAAAACTTTTTTCAATCAAAACCAGAGAACAAAGATTACCAAGCCTATTTATTAAATACAATATATCAATTAGCATCTCTCCATCAAGAAGTTGGTAACAAAGCAAAAGCGAAAGAATTGAATCAATTAGGATTAAATAAAAGCAAACTTGAAAATAACGAATTTTTCCATAGATACTTTACGATAAATAAAGCAATTGATGAGTTTTTAAATGATCAATTTGTGACGTCTATTCAATTATTATCAACTAAAGAAGATATTTTAATAAAAACGAATGATTTTAATACACTAACCAAAATTTATTACTACAAAGCAAAGGCATTTGATAAATTGAATAATCAACAACATAAAATAATATATTTTAACAAAATAGATAGTATTTTCAATAAATTCAACTTCTTAGAAATTAAATACAGACCAATATACGAAAACATTTTAGATGAGGCATTAGCAGCTTCTGATACGAGCAGACAGTTATATATTGTCAATCAATTACTAAAAATGGATGAGTTAAATTATAAGTTAGATGCAGAAATGATACAAGTGGTGTACAAAGAATACGACACAGTGCAATTGCTCAAATTAAAGGAAAAAATATTGAATAAATCTCAAAAATTATATTACGTATTGGCTACGTCTTTTACTGGAATTATAGTATTGATCGTAGGAATTGTAAAAACGAGAAATAAAAATAAACATTTAATCGATAAATACAATCTGTTTATTAAAGAATCTGCTCAATCAAGTTACAAAGAACGGAAACCATCGATTAAAGATGAAGATGAATTGAACAAAGAGGCATTTGAAAGTTTATTGTTAAAATTTGAAGAATTTGAACAAAATAAAGAATTTTTAAACCCTAATATAACAGTGGTTAGTTTAGCAAAATCTTTTTCAACGAATACCACTTATTTATCAAAATGTGTCAATCAGTACAAAGGAATTAATTTTTCATCGTACATCAATCGGTTGAGAATAAAATTTATTACTGATTTATTGCAAGAACAGCCACAATACCTTAATTATAGTGTAGGGGCATTAGGAGAAATAGTAGGTTATATGAATCCCAGACAATTTTCAAATGTATTTTACAGTGAAACAGGTTTAAGACCTTTAGATTTTATTAAAATTCAAAAGCAAAAAAATATAGAGAGTATATAATGGCTTATTAATGTAATTTATTGACATACAGGCATTAAAAAGGACTTAGCTATTGCTTTAAACATATTGCTGTTGCAACTTTACAAAACCATTGCGCAATGGAGATCAATGTTTAATTAAAAATTTAAAAAAATGGCAAAGCAAAAAGGCTTTTTAAAACTTAGAGGTTCAATCGGAGATTTAAACTTCTACAAATCAAAAGATGGTTATATGGTAAGAGAAAAAAGTTCTATAGACCGTAATACCATAATGAGTGATCCGCGATTTCAGCGTACCAGAGAAAATATGCAAGAATTTAAGAATGCAGGTACTGCTGGAAAAACACTACGAAACGCATTCAATGCGATCATAAAAAAATGCAAAAGACAGCAAATTATCAAGTCGTCTCACAAAAGTAATGCATGGTATCCTAAAAGAAGATACTACAAATGCTCGTGGACAAAGAAATGTACACAAAGGAAATCAATTACTGATGAAAGGCTTTGATTTTAATGCAGGGGCATCATGGTTAAAAACGGTCTTAATTCCTGTACAAGTAGATATAGAACGTACTTCTGGTGAAACAAAATTTACATTAGAAGCATACAAACCCTTAGATGTGATAATAGCACCACAAGGAGCTACCAATTACCGATTTGTAGCAGCTTCTACAGAAATTGATTTTGTGAAGAACGAATACATTACCAAAACATCGTATACCGATTATTATCCATACGATGAGGTTGAAGTGAATGATGTAGAATTGTTGAACAATCTTTCTCCAAATTCAGAGCATACAATCGCTTTAGCAATTGGAATCGAATTCTACCAAGAGGTGAATACCGTTTTGTATCCATTAAAAAATGGAAGTTTTAATGCAGCACATTTAATCGAAATCAATTTACCATGATGACAATTGTAGTAGAACGAATGTATTATCCGAATGGTACAAATGGTAGCTTATTCATCAACGATAAGTTTATTTGTTATACGATCGAGTTACCATGGAAGGAGAACGAACCCCGCAATTCATGTATACCAGAAGGATGTTATGCAATCCAAAAGAGAAGCTCACCAAAATTTGGTCAACATTTTCTGATTACAAATGTACCCAATCGTTCATTGATTTTGATTCATCCTGCCAATCATGCAAAAACTGAATTACAAGGATGTATAGCTCCAGTAACCATATTAACAGGTGAAGGGAGAGGAGAGTTATCAAGAAAAGCATTTACAAAACTTAAAACTCTAGTAAATGATAAACTTGATCGTGATCAAAAAGTAAGTTTAAGGATTAAAAGTAAACAACATGACAATTATTAATCGCTTTACAGCACCTACACCTAAATTATTCCAACAACTACGAAATATAGGATTAACCTTAGCTGCAATTGGAGGTGTATTAATTGCTGCTCCTATAGCATTACCAGCAACATTAGTGACCATAGGAGGTTATTTGACCGTAGCAGGAGGAGTAATATCAGCTGTCAGTCAATTGACGGTAAACGACAAAAACCAAAGTAATGATGATGAATAATAGTAATACATCGTTAATTGTTGGAACGATAGGAGGAACAATGACAAGTTTGGTAGCGACCATTCAGTGGGAACAACTTGTTTATACGATTTGTATGGGAATAGTAGGAGCAATATGCAGTTATGGAACATCATATTTACTGCATAAGAAAAACAACCCTTACGACGAAGACTAAGTGTTTGATTACAAGTAAGATTTGGAAATCTTATTTTATTGATGTAAATTTTAACAACATTCATTTAAGTTTCATTGAGGTAATGCTAATTATTACAGAAATGAAAAATAACGAATTACAAAGAATGGTGATTTATCCGAAAGATGTATCAATTATTACGGGAAAGGGGTATAGGCAAAGTCTACGCTTACTCAATAGAGCAAAGCAGATAATCGGTAAAGAGAAAAAAGACTTCCTAACTTTTGACGAATTTTTGATTGCTTTTAAGATGAAATCGTAAAACCAAAAATGAAAAAGGTTCTCAATTTTATTGAAAACCTTTTTCTATATAACATAATTTTTAATAAGTATTATTTCCCGATGCAAAAAGTAATTAATATTGATATTCAGATAGTTATGTGCTTTGGGTAACAAATAGGCAACAAAATTATAGAAATTGTACAGAAAACAAAGGAAAATAACTGATTCTCAATTAGAAATTTTTAACATAAGAATATAGCCCTAACCTTTCTGATTTTGCTTTCAGATTCAATTCTTGATATAATGGTAACTGATTACAATGTATTTTATTATAGGCTTTAGCAAAGCCAAATTTAATCATTTCTTCGTTTATTATCCTTCCATCTTTTAAAATTAAATATCCTAAAGTTCTTCCGTATTTATCTTTCGTATTATCACGTTCTTGAATTAAGGTTACTGGATCATTTATCTGAACTAATGTTTTTAAAAATTCTAATGATTTATAACCTAATTCAATTAATAATCTTCCTGATACTGATGTTTCCAATTCGTCTTGTTTTAGTTTTTTACAAGGTGTTAATTCTGGAGCATCAATACCATAAAATCTAATTTCAATTACTTCGTTCGTAATTAAATCTTTTACAAAAATTCCATCCCCATCATTGTATTTTTCAATTTTAAGATGCGTTTTTGAAATAGTCTGACCGATTACATTTAATTGCTTCACATTGCACTTGTTAACATTCTGATTATCAATTATTTATATGTAAATTTACGATAATAATTTGTAACTATTTAATAATTAATATTATGGCTAGACAGAGTGGACACATTAAGTATGTTGGAACGTTAGGAGACGTTAGACATTTTAAGATTAAAGGAAACAAAGGTTTCTATGCTGGGTTAAAAGGTGGACCTACTGCACAACAAATTGCAAGCGATCCTGCTTTCGTTCGTACTCGTGAAAATATGAATGAGTTTGGTGGTAGTGCTACTACTGGTCGTTCATTTAGAACAAGTATTGCAAATCTAATTCGTAATAATGCTGATAGTCAAGTGACAGGTCGTATTACTGCGGTTATGAAGAAAATTAATTTAGAAGATGGTTCAGAAGCCAGAGGTCAAAGAGCAATTTTAATTACTGCTGCTCCTCAATATTTAGAAGGTTTTGAATTCAATAAATTTTCTTCTTTAAATGGTGTTTTTAATGCTCCTTACACAATTACTTCAAATGTAGATCGTGATGAGTCAACATTAGCAATTGCACCATTTAATCCATTGGATAATATGTTTATTCCTGCTGGTGCTACGCATTTTAGAATTATCAATGCTATTACGGTTTTATCTGACTTTGCGTACAATCCTTTAACTAAGTCTTACGAACCAAAAGATAACGTAAATAATGGATTGACTGCTACAGCTGATTCGGGTTATTTACCTGTAAATGCAATGACTTCTGCAATTTCTGTTGCTACGACATTGCCAGGTTCTCCAACCCTTTCTGCTGATGTTTCTGTAGTTAATATTTTAGCGGTTGAGTTTTACCAAGAAGTAAATGGAAATTATTATTTATTTGCTCAAGGTAACGCAATGAAGGTTGTAAAAATATTCTAATTCATCATTAGAGATTAGAGGTTTCGGAAAATTGAAAAGCCTGCTCGTTTGAGTAGGCTTTTACTTTTTGCATTAATTTTCCTATATTGATTAATCATCTATTAAATATGTGTTGATTATCTATCGTTTAAATACGAAATAAAGGCGTTTTAACGCCTTTTAATATATCGGTATAGAATTATTCTTTTAGCTTCGGAAATGAGCTGTAATGTTTCTAAATATTGTCTTTCTTTTTGCTCTAATTCTTTAATAGCTTTTACCGATTTTTTAAACAGGGGTAAATTGGCATTTGCTTGTATTAATCCGTTTTTGATGATGGATTTACAATCGTTAATAGTTACAAATAAAATCACTGATCCTTTCAAATAATTGTAGTAGGATTTAGATTTGAATAATCCATCGCATAAGGTTTTGAAAAATTGCTTTTCTTCTTCGGAATTTGTACGTAATACATAGCAATTTGCACAAGGTTCATCCAACGGTTTGCCGCTGTTTTTACCTTTATTCAGAATGTAAAATTCAAATTGTGATTTTTGATTCTTGGGGCTGAAAGTTTTTAATTCAAATTTTTGCATAATACGAGCTTTAAAATTTATTGCTCGCTCACGCTTCGCATCATTTTTTCAAAAGAAAACAGAAAAAAAACGGAAAAAAAAAGAAAAAGAAAGCCGCTCAAAAGGCTGGTGAGGCAAAGCAGTCAAGGTTTTTGGATAAAAAATACAACCTGTATAGGTGGAGATTTTTTATCCAAAACCCGTAGGGCTTGACCTTTACGGCTTTGTGCGTTAGCAGTACCGAAACAGCCTAACTTGCTTTCCTTTTTATTTTTTGAAATATGATGTGATTGCCTCATCTTCTAAAGGATGACTGATGAAAAAATGTGCAGAAGCTGTTTTCCTTTTCCAACTTAAAAGTTGATTTATTGGATAATATTTTCAGCACTTATTCTCTAACATATCGTCTTGTTAATTCGAATGAGTTGGAAATACTGGGTAGTATTTGATTAAGATATTTCCTAACATTTCGTCTTGTGGTAAACTTTGAGTTCTTGGTACTACCTCTCACAACTCTTGGGGCAATTAACTCCAGAAAAAAATAAACTATACCAAAATCAAATGTGGAAATGGTGCGGTGGCAAGTGTAGTGAATGCCTGAGAATGAACTATTGCTTACCTTTATCAAAAAGGAGCAGGCAAAATGCGAACTGCAAGTTTACAAAGATTGCGAAGTTTGCAAAGCAAGCAATAATAATTTGTAGACTGTATGTGAGCATCTGCCTGCGACCACTATAAATAAAGCAATAAGAATGGAAAGGCTGAACTACTCTTGCAGCACCATTTAGTCGATGTGGGTGCTATGTAATGAAATGGAATAGCATCCTACAATAGCCGACACCACTAAAAAATCATAGTTTAATTTTTTTCTGACCATTGAAAAGGGTGGTGGGGAGTTGTGGAAATAAAACGGCTTTTCTTAAAGGCAGAAACGTTCAATTTAGCACGAACGCCTATGGTACTGGCTATTTTACATAACGTTATTATAGTGGGCTTGTCCCCGTAGCCTTTAGGACTATAATGCCACGTTATGTAACTTAGCTTACGCCAATTTTAGTACTGGCATAAGCGAAACGGTGGTGGTGGTTGGAGTGTAGCGTTTTTTTGCTTGTGAAATGAGGAGGCTTGCTCTTTGCTTAGTAAGGAACGTAACTAAGCAATGTGCAATAAAGCCGACGAATGAACATTGCAAAAAATATGACAGTATAAAATGGCGGCAGTACCATAGAATAGAATGGATAAACCTTCAATTTTGCTGAAACTTAAAAGCCGTTTTATTTCATAAAAAAAAGGAGCTAAATGCCCCTTGTTTTATTCTATAAAAGTTGATGCTTTTTTTGATAATATCAATTCTGCGATGCTAGTTGATTCTTCTGAAGTTTTTACTTTGATAATATCATCTTCTTTTCTAATTGAATTCCATAAACGATACTCATCAGTATTAACCTTTGGTTCATCAGCAATTAAAAAGAACTGATTAACATCTAATCCTTTATGGTATTTCTTAGATAGATGAGCAATTATACTAATGTAAGTATTTAAGTTTTTATGAATGGTATCTTTAGATTGATTAAAGGATATTGATTTTGCTCCAATTAAAACTCCATTTTTTCCAACACAATCTAATTCGAATGTATTAATTAATGTAGGAATAATATCATTATCTAATTTGATATTGGTATGAACTTTTTCTTCAACTCTATCTATTAAATTTGTTTTAATTCTTTTATGAAAATTCTCTTCAATTATTTTTTTCTCAGAATTCAAATCTTCAGTAAAAATGGATTTATCAACGAACATACTGAAAATTTTAGAAAATTCATTTTCCGTATTTTTTAATGCTATAAATTTAGGAGTTGTAAATTCAATAATTCCGTTTGAATATCTAGAAAGATAATCAAAATATAAATCGTTGAATTTATAATCAACATTTAATAGACCATTTTTATACGAATCAAAATCTTTATTTGAACTCTCTAAGTTTTGTTTTATTTCCTTAATAATTAAATCAAAAAATTTACTCTCAATATCAACTAAAGATTTAGCTGTAGAAATTTTTTGCTTTGAAAACTGAACTTTGAATTTGAATTCATTGAATACAACAACACCAATAGTCAAGCTATCGCCTGATAATTGATTTGTTCTAACCTTAATTAATGTATAAAATGATTTCATTTTCTTATGTCGTTAATTATATATAATAATGTATTAAAAACTTCTTCTATCCTTAATTCGCTAAATAAATAACGTTTAATTATATCTCTATCTTGTTCTAAAATTGAAAAATATTCAGGTATATTATTGAAGATTTCATTTATATTTTGCCTTACATTATCAATGCAAAGATAAAAATATTCTTTAAGATGACTAATCCAATCTTCGTTAATATTTAAGGACTTAACAATTGATATGCCAACTTCAGAATACAATATTGAATCATTATCACTAAAACTCAAATATTCATCTGATAAGCTATTAAAAGTCAAAGAAGCAAAAGTAAATGCGTGATCGATTGCATATAATTCAAATTTATTATTATCTATACTACACAATAAATTATTATTAGTAGGTTTTCTATCATCATTCTCAATCCAAATATCAAATAATGCTATATAAATTATTGATTCAATATTTTGAAAATTACGTAAGGGAACTTTTCCACTAAAACTAAATAATCTATTTAATTCAAACTGATTTTCAATGAAATGACAACCAAAATAGAATTCAGAATATCTGAATCGTATATCTTCTGTAGAAATTTTATCATATAAATCATTATCTATATTGCATAAATAAACATTTGGAGTTTTAATATTCCAACAATCTAATAGTAAACTACATAAGTATTCTTTTTGTAAAGAAATGGTATCATTTATTGAGTTTTTAGGTTTTAAAATAATTTTATCGAGATCCTCATCCAACATTAAATAAGGACTGTGACCATCTGTTTGATATCTTTGTACAACAGAACCTATTGTTTTTGCTAGAATCAAAATTAATATGTATTAATATTATTGGTTATTATATGTTAGATTGTAAATATAAATAATTTTCAAACAATTAATTATTATTCAATTACGAATCTACTAGTATTTCTTTCTTACAAAAACCACAGGTTGTTTTTTCCGAAGTCGGGTAATTTGTCGCCTTCGAAGTGTGGGAATATTTGTGCTACCATTTCTGGGTATTTGATGGTTACAGGTAAGTTTTGTTGCTTAACTGATTTCCAATACATTCTGCTGAATTGATACACTTGGTCTATTAATTCTTTTACGTTGTTTACATTTTCTAAATAATCTTTGTCTGTACAGTATAATGCCAATTTTACTGGAAATGGATATGCTATTGGTTTGCCTTCTACTGAATATCTTGTATTGTTGTACAATAAATATTTTAGTTTACTGATTTGCAATATTGTTCCACTTATTGGCATTAATTCTGGTGATTGGGTATCAAATGCTACATAATCTGATGATTCTGTTTTGTTGATAGAAATAATAATGATTGGAATATCTAGGTTTAATCGTTTTAATGTTTGTTGTATAGGGTCTATTTCATCCTTTCCTATTGGTTTGTAATAATGAATGATTAATCGTTCGGCTTGGTTGTTATTATCTATAACAAATTTTAGCACCTGCTTTCCTATTGCTCCTGCTATTAAATCTATTTCGTTGTTTCTGAAACAATCAAATCCTTTGAATTCTCCTTTGTTATTAAAACAGAATGCACTGCCTACATAACGTGTGTTGAATTGAGCCGATTTAAAAGCTCCTACACCAATGATTAATTCTTGCTTTAGCTCTCTATCCAAACGCCAAGGAATACCGTCTATTTTGGCTAATAAAGCGGGTGTAATGTTCTCTAAGAATGCTCCGAAATAATTGTTTTTGATGCTTTCTTTATAAATTACTTGTGAGGAAATATCTTGCTTTAATAATTCCTCTTTGATTTGGTAATACAACTGTACATCTTGCTCGGATTCTTTATGAACAGGACTCACATAGATGGCTACATATCGTGTATTGGGTTCTTTTTTGAAATGTATGAGATGTTGCTTTAATTCTACTAAAGCTGTTTTAATGTCCTTATACGCTAAGCTGTTGTCTTTATCCATATGGAATGGTTGACAAATATGTTTAGCTAATGGCGGAAAAAATGTTTTATAACCTTCGGTAAAATAAGTGTATAAAGGTTTTACATATTCTTGTCTATCAGGCTGATGATATATAAAAAAGAACTTCACGTGTTGATGTGGGCTTGGTTGATAAGGCCCAAACTTTTTGATGCCGATTTTTGGATCTATTTCGCTATTTGTGCCAAACCTTAAATTATTGGAATGGTAATGCGTAGCATATACCTTTTCGGCTGGTATTGGGTAAAAGTTATCTGATGGATTTATAAAACTTAATGTGCTGTTGTTTACATATTTCTTCTTAAAATCATTGATTAACTGATAATAGGTTTTGTATCTGTTGGTTGATTTATCAATCGTATGTTCTATTCCTAAAATGTTTTTTAGTCCGATGTTTAGCACTGGATATACTTCTTCCAAATGTAATTTTGCTTCGTTATGTAGTTTATCGAAACTTAAAATCTCGTTTCTGAATATTACTTTTTTGAAATGATGGGTTGGAATATTAAATGTGTTGATGGATTGTGTAGCTACCTTAGATACGCCATCATACGCTATTAATAACGCTAAGTTATTGATGAGGTATGAATATTCTATTTTTAACGTGTATTTATCGTAAGTGGTGTACTCTGTTTTAGATAGTTGGGTGTTCTTCATCCAAACTTCGATGTCTTTTACAAAGTTTAGTTTTACCGCATCTACCAATGGCGAAATATAACGCAATAGCTGTTGCGTATAAAAGTGTTTGGCAAATTTGGTTGATTTGGATAAATCTATGGTTGTGGTGAATGCAGCATCTTGCCCAATTTCAAATGAAGTATAATAAAATTTATCTTTTATTTCCTCTTGATGATTGTCCCATAATTCGCAAGGTAATTCGCTTCTGTGTAATGGATATGAACCTTCGAACTTCTCTGTATAAAAGCTACATTGTAAAGTAGCGTTATTGATCTCTAATGGTATTAAATTTATCGTAAGTTGCTGCATATTTCATCGTGATTAATTAGGGTTATCGGTACTGAATGCTTACAACTAATTTACAATATTTTAGGGAAATAAAAAAGGAGCAAATTTTTGCTCCTTTTAGAAATATTTATACTAATAATTTTTCAAGAAAATCAAATAAGGTTCTGAATACTCATCCCAGATGAATGAATTTAATTCTGCGTTGAATTTTAATGATTCTTTGTATAAATCTATGCTTAGGGAAGATGTACAATGAAATTGTTTATTTACTTCATATAAACCCTGCTTTGGTCTATGAAGAATGTTTGCTTCAATAAACATTGGTATAACGCTATATAATCCAATTTCAGTGGCTCTATTTCCACCATATACATTGGAAATGCTTTTAGAAATCGTTTCTGTATTGACTAGGTCTTGTACCGCTAAATATTTACCGAATGTTCGTAATACGTCAAATGAAAACGGGAACGATGCATTCAATAAAGCAATTAATATTAAATTTCGATCATCTTTTCTTTTCAAAACATTTAAAATCTCTTCTTTATGTTGATCTACATAAGGTACTAAGGGATTTTTTAAAATTATTTTATTGATGATTCGTAATGACTTTTTAATTCTATTCTCTCCTGTAAAATCAAGGTGTAATTGTTCTAAGATATATTGCTCATCATACTCCCCACCAAGATAGCTCTGTAATGCAACATGCAAAGCATCTAAAGGTATACGTTGATTGATATCTATGGATTTACTCTTCATTATTTTTAATTTCTATAAATGGAATAAGCACTTCTAAAACATGTGCTCCTCCATGCGTTACTAAAGTATCCTTGTTAGAGAAACTAAGGTTATTTTTGAAATAGAGCGCGTTTTCTTCAGATACTACAAAATTTATAAGTTCTGGGTTATTATTGAATAGTTCATCTTTTAACCAGGTATCTGTATATTCAATATGTCGTTCGCTTCGACTACCTGATTTATTGGTACCTAATTTTTCCTTCCCTACTAATGATCTCCAAGATTTAGCTTCTATATTGCCGTGATCGGTTGTCAAAAATACTTTAAAATTGTTTTTTATTAATAGTTCTATGTCATTAAATAGTGACGTTTTCTCTATCCAATTCATTGTCAAATCATATAAATCCTTATAATCATCGGAACTGTGCATTTTATCGTCTAACTCTTTATATACAACCGCAATTTTAGAATAGTTTAGGTTATTTTCTTCTAAGCTTTCACTATGAAAATAGGTGATTTGATGCTTAGGAATTCCTTTTGATATCCAATAGTTCTCCCACATTTTTCTTTCATTTGCAGGAGCCTGTTTATATTCCACTAAAGGATTAGATCCTCTGAAAATTGCTTGTCTTGAAAGTTGCGTAATAGAAGGGATCCACGAATAAATGGTTTGCTCAGTAGCTTCAACATCTAACTTTTCTTTCAGCAATACATATTGCCAATACGCTAATCCATCGACTACAATTAATGCTATTTTGTCCTTTATATAATTAAAGGCTATATGATCTAAAACTTTGGATACTATTTTAGGTTTCTTTACAGCACTCGAATTTTTAATGTGCTTATAATTCACTTCCAATTCTACTTGGAAAGATTCATTTACTTCTGTAATTAGTTCGGCATACTTATTTAAAGTTCCCTTTTTGATTGTTCTTTTGATTAACTCAGCTATATCACGTGCAATGGTATTCCAATTAATGGGTGTATCTGCTAGTGTTTCTTTAATAATTTCAACTAATTGATTTTCTTGTTCGTCCTCGTTTTCTATGAGGCTTTCTGAACGTAATTTTTCAATTAATTTTACAGTATCTGCTTTATTTAATGGAATAAAAACCTCTTGTTTGAAAATTTTATTCAATAATTTTATATCTAAATCCTTTATAGATGGTACATGTAAAAAATTGAAATAATGCTCTAAAGACCATATTAATGCAGAAGAATTTGCTGTAATATCTGGTAAAAAACCATTATTATCGTCATTAATTAAAACACAATATTCTTCCTCATTTCTTAATTCATAATGGATGCGTAACTCTAAATTGGTTCCACATACTACTTCAATACCAAAATTCTTTAAAGCAGCAATGATGTCTTTACGTTTTAAAAATCCATCAGAATTTTCGACACGAAGAACTTTTGAATGATAAGATTTTAAATCCTTTGCGATTTGGTATATGAAATTATTCTCCATCTATACGTATTGTCATCAATAATTTAGAACCAGGAATAACATTACGATATTCTTTCATTTTTGATAACCAGTTGTTGTGTTCTTGGTCTAATCGTTTTAGTTTTGATTCTTTAATGTTTTCAATTCCAATTTTCTCTATTCTTCTTTTTTGTACGTTGTAAGCGTTCTCTTTATTTTTTAATTTTTTAACCAAATTTTCAATTAATTCCGCCTCTAATTTTTTGAATGTTTCGTATAATACCTCATTCACTTTATTTTGGATATCTTGCCAATTCTCAGGGTGTAAAGTAGATTGAAACGAAAAGTTATCCTTTAAACTCATCAATCTCGACCAAATATCATTGGCATAAGCTGTATATTGTTTGCCATTATCTGCCACAAAACAACTGATGTAATCTATTTTTTGATCTAACTGATTTTTAGCACTTACTTGCCATAAACTCCAATACCCAGAAGTTTCATCTGATTCTTTCGACTTTACAACAGGAATTCCTTTATCGATAGAAAATTCAGAAAGTTGATTTAATAAACTTTTGATGGTGTCATGCTGTAAGGTAATATGCTCCACATCTGGATTATTTAAAGCTACTTCTGGATCAAAAGTAATTTTCTTCTTTTGCCCATTTTCACCTAAAATAGCATAGCCTAAAGTCGTTGTGGTATAAGAAGTACCTTTAATTTGCGCATAAGTGGTATATAAATTTTCTAACCAAATAGGCAATGGACTGTGTTTTACATCCGCTGCTTTTTTATACTCAATTTCTTCTTCTTGAACTAAAGGTAAAATGCCTTCTGTTGATTTAAACTCTTTTAATTTACTTTTAATCTCATGCATCCATCTATCACTTGCAAAATCAAATCGTTCTGGGTTTAATAAACTTTGTAAATACAATTGATTGACCTTTTTCATATCAATTGCTGAATCCAATACATCCGATGATTTATCAATCCCAAATTGTTCTAAAATATTGGTAAGCTTTTCTTCAATTACCTCATAAACTCTTTGGTCTACACTGTTGTTGGTTAATAAATTAAATGCTTGTACAGGATGTTTCTGCCCGATACGGTCTACACGACCGATACGTTGCTCGATCATCATAGGATTCCATGGTAAATCGTAATTGAAAATGACATGGCAAAATTGCATGTTCAGCGATTCCCCCGCAGCATCTGTGGCTATAAGAATTTGTTTATCTGTTTTAAAAGAAACCAGCGCTCGTTTACGTTCATCTAAATCTTGACCTCCGTTTATAAATGCCACTTGATATCCTTTTTTAGAAAAGATATCCACTAACATTTTTTGTGTTGTTCTAAATTCTGTAAACACCAAAATCTTAAGATTGGTGTCGTTTTTTTCCTGTTGTAAGGCTTCAAATTTCTTTAATAGCGCTTCTGCTTTGGCATCAATTTCTGTTGCTAAACACTCTTTCGCTTGCGTGATTAATTGAACTAAAATCGCTTCTTCATCTTCTAAACCATCTGAAGCATTAAAATAGATTCCTTCAAAATCTAAGTCGATTAACTCTTCTTCAGTAGCCCTTTCATAATCATCTGACCAATCGTTATCTGCTTCTAACAAATTATTTTGCAAACGGTATAATCTCTTTTCCATTGCGGATAGAATGGCTAAAGTAGAACTACTTACCAAACGTTGGAAAAGAATCATAATCAGTCCAGTTGCTTTATTCTTTGAACGTTTAGCAGTATTGAAACCTTTGATGACATATTGGGTTACCGCTTGGTACAATGCCATTTGTTTGGCATGTTTGTTTATATCCAGCAACACATCCAATTTGTAGGTGAACCGTTCGTTAAACAATTTATTTCCTTCGTAATCGACTGCATTTCTTTTTTCTGTACGGATTACATATTGTTCTAATTCTGAAATTTCCGGTAAACCATCACCAGCAAAGGCATCTGGATCTAATAATTGTAAAATACGTCTGAAATGATCTGCTTTCCCTCTATGTGGTGTTGCCGTTAATAACAAAACATTTGGTACAGCATTGCACAATTCTTGCGCCAATACATACCTTGAAACTAAGGCATTGGCTCCACCCATTTTGTGTGCTTCGTCTATAATCACCAAATCGAAATCGGCATTCAGAACCGCATCCATACGGTAACGGTTGTATTCGTCTATGCGTTCTTGTGTCCAGCCTTGTCTACGGTCTAATGGTTTTAACGCATCGGTAGAAACAATGACTTGGTGGTGTTGACGCCAAAAGTTAAACTCTTCATCGGCGTTGATGTTTGAAAAAGTACGTGCTAAAGAAGTAATCATTTCTGAATCGTAGATATGGAAAACCTCGTTAAAATGCTCTTTTAACTCGGCTTGCCATTGCAGCATAGAGGATTTGGGAACGATAACCAATACCCGTTTGATTTCGCCTCTTAGTTTTAATTCCTTCAGGATTAGTCCTGTTTCTATGGTTTTTCCCATTCCCACTTCGTCTGCCAGCATGAAACGATTTTGTTCGGCTTGCATTACTTTCTCTAACACTAAGATTTGATGTGGCAAAGGCACCAAACTGCTTTCGTAAGGTGCAAGGATATTTTTCTTGGCTACCTCATCTTTTATCTTAGCCGCCAAAGCCACATAACGAATATGTGGCAGGTGGATGGTTTGCTCGTCTTCTTGTAGTTCTTGAAAAGGAACTTCTATGAATGTATTATTTTCTAAAAGACGTATCCAGGCAATTTTATGCCCGAATACCTCTTTTGTTCCTATGAGTTCGCAGGGTTGGTTTTGATACAGCATCGTAGAATTTAGATTTTTGCAGAAGCAATATCGTAGAATTGTAATAAGACCTCGTCTTCCATTAATAAATTATTTGGAATACGATCGCCTATGGTTACTATCGTTTTAAAATCTTTATCTTGGTAGCATTGTTTAAACCCTACACGTAGGGCTTCTACACGTACTTCTTTTAGCTTACCTTTTGGTTTGGCCGCTTCCGTTTTATAGTCTTCGAATATTTTTAATAAACGTTTCTCTCTTAATTGTTGTTTTTGAGCGGCGTTATGAATATCCGGAACATACCATTTCCCCGTATCGTCTTTTAAGAAGTTTTCTTCTAATATTTGGCGCATCTCTGGTAAGCTATCTCCTTTGCGCATGTTACCCGCTACTTCGCGCATCCATAATGGATGTAAGTCTTGTTCTGTTTTCGGTTGTTTCTCTAACAATTGGCGTAACCAATAAACGGCATCTTGTTCTGAACCGACAAATAAACTCATTTGGATAAACTCTGGAACTTCTGCTTTCTTGCGCTCGTATTCTTCTACTTGTTCTTGGGTAAAGTACATACCATCGCGCTCTACAAAACGTTCTTTTAAGCCTTCTTGGAATTTACCTGCATCGATAGGTACAGGCAATGAACGTTGTACATAAAAGGCAATTAAACGGTCAAATAAAATTTTTGCACTACGTTCTACTACCGCTGTAGTCGCATTGTCTTTGACCAAATGGATTGGTAAATGCGATAAATGCTCTTCTACAAAATTCCATACGCCCATTGCTGAATGTTGCGATTGTTGGAATTTGGTGTCGAATTCTGAAGACGGTTTGTAACACGAAATAACTAAATCTTGTTTAACTGCCGTTGTATATGTCATAGATTTTATTCCTCCGTGTTTTTTGTCTAAGGCCGCAACATTAGCAACTACAAACCCAGCATTTACTAAAGCAGTTTGAATACCGTTCCATACAGCCGCCGAAGTATTTGAAAATTCTACTGTCATCCACTTCCCAGGCTTTAATATTCTATAATAATCTTTAAAACAATCGATCATTAACTTTTGATACTCTAATGTTGACTTATTTTGTGATGAATTTTCAATGGCCTCTGGTTTATTGTCTGTAAAAACACCTAACCAAGATTCCCAAATATAATTTAACTCAGAATACATAATATTAGCGCCAAAAGGAGGATCAGTGAATATATAATCAATAGAATTATCCTTAATTTGATTAGATTGAGCAGGATTTGTTGATGTAATTACACCTGAATTATCCCAAGAAAAATTAGGAATTTTAGATTTGATTAAATCAAAAAAGTTTTGTTCAACATATTCGCTCGAAACATATAGGGTCCCACTAAGAGGTCCATTCACTTCACCATGTGGTGTTCTTGGTTTCAAAACATATCTATTTAATTTTGTCAGGTTTCTAGATAAAATACTAGTTGCAACAAACTTTTCTTGCAGATTAAGTTGTGACCATAATTCTGATATCAATATTAAATTTCTTTTTGTATAGAAATGATGAATATGAGTAATTCCATTAGATTTAATCGGTTGGCTTAAATTGTAACCATCTGGTAATTTATAATGTGGTACCCAAGCCTCTATTTTTAACCCATTAATTTTAGTAATTAACTCAAGATCAATATCGTCAATATTCTTGAATAATCTTTTTCTATTAAATGTATAATTAACAAAAACAGGTCGATAATTTATTTGGGAAACCACGTCTTCTATCACATTATCATAATTTGTTGACCATGATTTTGTAATAGAATTCTTACTTAATAGCGATTGACATTTAGGACAATTAAACTCCTTTTTCATTCTTCCGTTAACAGTATCTGCTGTCTCATCCCATAACGTAATTTCATGATTACAATCCGGACATTGCACCACTTCGCTCCATACAATAAAGTTTATTCTCCCTGTAGCTCCATTTGTATGTTTTGTTTCATACATCCAGCTGTATTTATCATTCAGTTTTTCTAATTTATCTAAAATTGATTTTTCAATTAAATTTGTCTGATATTTACTATTTAAATTCGCAGAAATAAAAGTTGCTGCTGGTGCTAAATCTGAAACAACCGCATTTCTTTTTCCCCAAATAGGATACTGTTTATGTACAGAGAAATATTCTTGATTTAATTTATTTTTTAAATCTGCATCAGGATTTTCGCATTGACTTGCCGCCACACCTGTCATTCCTGTTCCTGCAAAACCATCAAATACTACATCACCCGGTTGTGTGTAATGTAATAAATAACGCATTATTGCTGGATGTGGCACCTTAGTATGATAAGTATGTAATGTATAAAATGGATTATTTTTACCCTCGCTTACATCCGCAGCATAGGGTTCAGTTACTTCAAAATCAGGTACCCGTTTTCCTTCTTTTTCTAATTGTTTTTTTTCCTCTTCCCATTCTGCAATAAAATCGTTGATCCAAGGATTGGGGCAAGCGGTATAAAATGGAGGATCGGATAGGTTGATGATGTCCTCATCGTCCCCTATTGGGAAACCTTCTATCTCTTTTAATTCTGGTAATTTTTTGCGTAACTCTTCACGGAAATACGCACGTCTTTCTTCGTCGTTGGCAAATGTTTTGCCTAAGACGGTTACTGGACCATTGTTATGTTGATCTTCTTTTTGGAATAAATCTAATGTCATGTGTAAGAATTGGGTTATTGGTTATTCGTTAGCATCTTCATTGGAGAAACTACAGGAATGATGATGTTATGGATGCCTTGGTTGGCTAATTTTTCGAAAAGAATACCTCTTGTCGTAGAAAGCGCAATGCCTAAAATGGTTGCAATAATGGTTGCAGAAAATTTAGGTAATCCTTTTTCGTTGATGGTATAAAAATCTTCTAAATTTTCGATAAGAAAATGATACTCCATGTCTAATTGCAATAATTGCTCTTCCGAATCATTTCGGAATGAGCAACTCATGTCTAATTTTAGCCTTTTATCTTCTAAATTGTGCATTAAACGATGTGCAATGTTCAGTTTATGATCGACTGTATTTTTAAAAGCTTGCGTATTGATATTAAACTCACGAATTTCCAAGTGAAATAAGTGAATCAAATCTGCATCTATTTTTAGTTTATTTTCCATGTTACAAGGCAATTTCGTATGCTTGATCTGCATAAGATTCTTGGTAATCGTTTACCTTTTGTGCATAGTCTTCCGCACCTTTGATCGTACCCAAATACACGTATTCGTATTGTTTGATTGGCTCGGTATGTACTAAACAGATACCTAACGCTTGCTCCATTTTGATGATGCTTTTTAGCGTTAAGTTGTGCATACCCGAAAGCCATTTAGATACTTCGGATGGCGTTTTATCCATTGCTTTTGCTAAGTCTTGGGATTTCCATCCTTTAGCTTCCATTGCAACACGTACTTTTTCGGTAATTGCTAAGTTTTTCTCAACGAACTTATCAATTTCTGGATCACCGTATTGGTCTAACCAATCTGAAATATTATGATTTGACTTTTTCATGCGCTCTGTTTTATATTAATCCCATTGAAGTAAAAAATCATCATCTACTTCTATTTCTGTATAATCATTAATCCAACGAATTTCTTTATTTTGAAATGCTACGTCTATTAATTCAGTCAATTTATTTGCCATTTTAAAATGTGATCTAACATTCTCACATTCTTGCGCTTTCTCCGCCGTTTTAATGTCTCCATTAAATAGAAAAACTACATATTCATTAGCTCTCAAGCAGTATAACCTTAGATTATTTGGTTTATTTTCCTCAGTACCTGTTTCCTCATTGTATTCCACATAAACCGGTTCTTTGTTTACACCTTGAGGAGGTAAAGCGGATGCATGGGCTGTTTCTGCTTCGTTTCTAAAATATTGTTCTTGAGCACCAATTTTATCACCAATGACTTTAATCCAAGCTAAAATATGTTTTAATTTTTCTTTATTTTCATCGGTATGTTTATCCACAAAAGCATCGAACAATGCAATACCATCATTCACAGCAACTGTATAATAAGTTACCTTACGATATGTGTTTACCCAAATTATTTCTGCAAAGTTATTCACTTATAAGTTAATTAGCAAGTAAAATTCACTTTAAAGTGAATTTTACTTCATGATGATTCTGATTTTATCTCTCTCTTTCCCTTTTGCAAGACCATCTACATAAGCTTTAAACTTTTCGATGGCTTCGTCTGGCGTTAATGGTTTTGTAAAGGACGATTTTAATTCATCAAAGCCAATCTCTACCTTCTCTAACCCTTTATGCAAATTGGTAATGGCATTGCGGATACTTAACGCATTCGACTTAGAAAGTTGTACCGCACCTGATTTGAATTGGTTTAGAATCTCTTGTTCCGTCTCATCTAATAAACTGATTTTCTTCTTCACCATTGGATCTTCTAAAATTTCCAATAACGATTGATTCCATTGTTCAAGAATATCCGATAGGTCTTGTTTTAATTGCTTTACAGATGTCTCTTTAACATTGATGTACTCATGCGGATTGAAATCATGAAAAGGAACATTCAGCACAGCTTCTTTATTGACTTTGCTATCTGCTACTTGTAATTTATTAATTTGCTCCATCCATTTAAAGTATGGAGAAGACGAAATATAATCTGCCTCTTTTAAGATTTGAACGATTGAGTGTTCATCCGAATCTAAAATGGCCATTTTATCGGTATGTTCTCTTTGACTGATTCTACATTTTAAATACTGCTCCAAATACCAATTGGCATACTTTTCTTTTAAAGCA
Source organism: Empedobacter sp. UBA5987 (assembly GCF_002429865.1). Taxonomy (NCBI): domain Bacteria; kingdom Pseudomonadati; phylum Bacteroidota; class Flavobacteriia; order Flavobacteriales; family Weeksellaceae; genus Empedobacter; species Empedobacter sp. UBA5987. The sequence continues at coordinate 23,528 of NZ_DJBB01000060.1, read as the reverse complement.
GAAAGCTCTTGTTTGTATTGTACTAAAGCTGCTTTGTCATTTTCTTGAACAATCTGAGGCAATTTATTTAAATGCTCGTTTACTTCGTTCTTTAAATCTTCTGCCGTAATATATTGCTTGGCTTGTTGTACATAAGATACTTCTTGATCCAAATCAGTGATTTGATTTAATAATTTTTGTACCTCAAGCACTTGCTCTTTATAAGGCATTAAGCGTGTAATATCTTCTGTAGAAAAAGCAAAGTTTTTCATTTTTGCTTCAGAAGTATAGTTTTGTAGCTTGTCGCAAAATCCGCTGAATGCTGTAAAGTTTTGACGGTATTTAGAAGCTTGTTCTGGACTTATGATTTCAATACCTTTATATACATACCCATTCTGAATTTTATTTAATAAAGCAACGGTTTTTTTCGCTAAATCCGAAGAAGCTTGTACTAAATGCGTGTAAGTTGATGGATCACTTAAATGTCCGCTTAAATCTCGTCCTACAATCCCAATAAACATTTCTTTAATTGCAGCAAGATTTAAACCTTTTGGTCTTTTTACATGCGTAAAGCTCCAAAAATCTTCTTTTTGGATGGTCTTTAAATCGTTTAAGTTTGTTGAATTGATCACTTTACCCGAATGTAATGTAATTTCTAATTCGCCTAAAGCGGCTAAAGTAGCCAAGACCACAAATTCTAATTCAGCTTCAATTTTAAAATCTTTCGATAACCATAAATCAACGCTCTTTTCTACGAACTCAATGATTTCATCCCGATTTAAAACCTTATCGTCTCCTTTATCTTTTAATAACTTTACGATAGATTGAGCATAAGGTGAGTGGCTATAATCTAAACGACCAGGCACCCATAAACCAAGACCTGCTAAAAGACCTTCAGCCTCTCTGTCCGCACGTTCAGGATTGGCAATTTTAGTTAAAGCTTGTTTTATTAATTTATCGTAATTAATTTTTGTTATTGGCGCATTTAATTGACTGAACTTAGGAAAGTTTGGCCTTTCATCGTTAAACCAAGGCTCAAAAACAATAGAAGCCACCGTAGAGAAAATCTGCTCCTTAGGCGCACCTTGCCCCGGTAAAGGATAACCATTAAGTGGTAACACTTTACCTTGGTATTCTACTTGTGTAATTTGAACATACTCTTGGTTAAAAATATCTCTCGCTTTTTTGTTTAACTCATCAATTTTTTGACGGTAAATTGGTTTTTGCGAACTATCTGCTCTTACTTCTAGCGCTAAAGCAGCACCATATAAAGTGATGTACTCTTTAAATTCTTTCGAAATATTATCGAAAGTAAAATAGATTTCATCCTCTTCGTTATTTTTGATTTTTTTAGTATCATCAAAAATTGGCATAAAATACATATAGAAATGTTGGCGCGGATGTGTCGTTGATTTCTCATTTGGATTACCAAAAAAGATGTATCCTTCGCGATAGATTTTATGCGACTGCCATTCGATTGCATGAGGCCAAATTTTAAACCCTGTTCTGTACGTATCACATTCTATTGGAAGGTTTACTTCTAAGAATTTAAAGAAGTATTCATCCTTTTGATTATCAGACATTGTTGCTGCATAATCTTTGATTTTCTGATCAAAATTTATTCCACCTTCAATTCTAAGGTGATACTCTCCGTTGTCATTATTTTTATCAAAATATTGACCAGAGGTTGCCGTAATGATTTGATTTGCAGCAGAATCAATAATATCGATTAAGAAATCTCTATCAAAAGCATTTTTATCCGTTAAGCATAAATCATCTACCAATAACTCGGTATTGGTACCATTTTGCTTTTGTAATTCGTGTTGAATAATTTTAATGGCACAAGCATTGGTAATTCTTGTCGCAATATCTTTTTTAGAACCTCTAACCCCAGTGAAGTAGGTTTCGATTTTATCGTAAACCGTATCAGTTACTTCCTTCACTTTTCTGATATCTGGTTCAGACATCATAGATTGATCATTCGATATGTCTTTCCAGTATTGATCATAGGTCAATAAACCAGGATTATCCGATGGTATTTCTTGATCTAATAAATCTTTGAATTGATTGGATAATGTTTTTAAAATTTCACGTTGGCTTTTACCAATTCTAATTTTTTCGAAATTTTCAAAATAACTCGGGTGTACAGGGAACAAATCTATATAATGCTCTGTACGGGCATTCATATCCGTAAAGAATGGTAAAAATTTATCCAGGTGTTTCTTAATCTTTTGTTTTTGATGTTCGTCTTTACGTAATAAACGATTTTTTACTATAAAAGACACATCGTCTTTTGTGATTAAAATATCTTTGTATCGATCATTTACCTTTTGTAACATTTCAGATTGAAATTGAAACTCAGGAGAATGATAAATCATTTCTTGTACCCCGAAAATGAACTTAAATTTTGACTTATCACAAGCTTGCCCTAACGCTTGAAGAACCGCTAAGTCTTGACTTAAATCTTGTGAGCCCGAACGACCTTTAAGGTAAGCAAGCATCTCATCTATTACGATAAGAAGTCCTTTATCTGGGAACTTCTCTTCGTATTCCGCCATCATTAACTGAAGCTTTTCTAAAAAAGATTTAGCTCCAAGACTTTCAAAAGAAAATGATACCCCAATTGATTCTAAATACTCCTCTAATTTGTATGTTACAATCTCCCATAAGGAAATCGTATGTCCTAATTCAAATCGTAGAACATTAAATTTACCTGCAATCTTTTTTAGTTCGTTTTTAGCTTTTTCGTCCTGTACTAATTCTACTAAGGATTCATCTTCAGCAATCAAGGAAACTAAAGACATGGTATGTGATTTACCGGTACCGTAGTTACCTACAACTTGTAAACCGAAACTTTCTTCTGTATATTCCAAGTCGAGATTACGTACCATCAAAGGAATAAGAATATCTTTGAAGGTAGATGAAAAAACGAATGTTTTTACAAGATTCTGTTGGTATGCTGATTCATTAGTTCTGTTGAACTTAACAACTTCTGTTATAGGTTCAAAACTAATTAGTTCATTGTATTTCATATTACGATGTGGCTTAAGTTATTTAAGTCTATTTTATAGTTATCATTTTTTGTTAAGAAGTAAAGTTGATTGGTATCAATTTCTCCTTCCCATTTTAAAATCAACGTATTATTTTGGGAGTAATCTGATAAAAATTTTTCTACGTTAAATTTCAATTCAGGTTCAAGGAGTAATCCGATATTTTCAATTGCAATTGTTTCACCGAACTCCTTATGTTGAATTTTGTTTTTCACAATTATCTCATCAAGTAATTGATTGATTTTAAAAACTATTTTTTTCTTATCCAAATTACTTAATTCCAATGCTACTAATTTCCCAATATTCATCCAATTTATTTCTTCCAGATTGAAATTGTTCTTACTAATTATCAACCGATTTCTAGGAAATGAATTTAAAAAACTAACTATTTTATCTTTACAAGTATTCATGGAGGATAATAGAAAATGTTAAAATTCAAATATATTAAAATTGGAAATAGTAAACTAAACTTTTTCATAACATCCTGTTTTAGGTTTAGACAATAATTCGGGTACAGAATTTTTAAGAAAATCATCTACCGAACGTTCTGATAGATTGTACTTTGCACCTAACTCTATTGCTTCTTTACGCTGGAATGATTGTGGTAATGCTTCGTAAAAAGCTTTTTTGTTATTGCCCATTTTGTAGGTAATCGGTTCTGACTGACTTGCTAGATTATTGAACATTAAAATGCTATGATTTAGATATACATTTATCAATTCTAATGCTGCTAAAAAATCTTCATCTGTACAAACCACCACTTCTGAACAATCGCCATTTTCCACTTTGCGCAAGGCAGTAAAAATCATACAGAAACGATACAATACTAATCCTAAACGGAAAACAATACTTGAGGTATCATCACTATTGAATAATACGGTATTGGTTAATAGTTTACTGAAAACTACATTTAATTGTTGCCATTGATCGGGCGTTAATTGTACTTCGGTAGGGTGTTGGTCTAGAAAATCATATACCTGCAACACATCGTTGGATAACTTTTCGAAATGATCGTTGAAAATAATTCCTCCTTTTTTAGGTGATGGGTCTTGCCATATAATTTCATTTTTGAAGGCATAGAACATAAACCTACTAAACAAACCATCTTCTGCTGATTGAATTAATTTGGGTACTTGTGCTGGAGTACCTGATAATGAAACGGCTAGTTGAGGATTCGGAATTTCTAATAATTCATTATTTGTTTTACGAGCTGCTGAAATTTTTTCGTGATGGAACGCTGCTCTCATAATATGCGAGTAATTTCCCCAATCTTGTTTGTTTGCACCACTCATTGCATCGGCTTCTGTTTCGCAAATGATACCTTTGCCATCGTTGTCTTGAAGCATTTTCATCATCATTGCTTGGCTGGTATCGGCAGGTAGAAACAATAAATTGAATTTTGGTTCTACAGGTTTTTCGGGAATAGCATCGTCTTTTTTGCGTTTGGCTAGTAGTGTTTTGTATTCTGCATTTTCTATTTCGAATGCTTTTTTAGCTTCATTCGATTTATTCACAAAACGCTCGTGTATTTTATCGCCTAAACGTTTGGCATTTTTAAGCACACCTTTTCCACTTGCTGCAGGAGCAATAATGAAAGAGAACAAATGCGGGTACACTCTTTCTTGATGGTAGATACCTGTAACATTAGGCAAACAACCACTTAAAATAGTTAGTCCAGCTGTAAGAAATACATCACGTTTGCGTTCGTTATCCTTAAACGCCTCGCAACCCTCAATTAATAATTCGGGTAAATAATTGACGATATGTGCAGGAATTGTAGGTGTGGTTTTAAGATAATCTACCTCATCATACACTGGTTCTTTATCAGGTGGACTGTCTTTTTGCAAGTTTACAAAGTTTGCAGTCTTTGCAAATGTACCAAACTCGTGTGCTTGATTTCTATATGCACTTTCAATAGACTTGATGAATTCTTTTTGATTTTCGTGATGAAAGTTTTGCAAAATGAATTGTTCTGCATCTAACTGATTTACGCCTTTTCGATTTAAATTACACGCTAACTGATATACATAATTGTTGCGATTACCTTTTTCGAACTGGGTAATCTTATTGGTAAAATCTACGCAATATTGAAATACATCATCTGTATTATTACTCGTAATTTGTACAGATTGATTGACTTCCTTTTCTTCAACCTTTGTATTGACAGCAAATATTGTAGCTAATGGATTGTAATTCGCATTTTCATCAAACGATACAAAACACAATCTTGTAACATCTTTACACTTTGGATCGGCATTAATACCTAATTGCTTTTCGTAATAATCTTGCACTTGTTTGTATGCTAAGTCGTGGTGTTGTAGTAAACTATCTACTTGAATGAATACTTTTAAACCATTACCACTTGGACTTTTGAAACAAGCTAACGTATATGGAATAGATGCGGTTTGTGTAGTGATTTGAATTAAATCTTCTTCATCAATTTTATCAAAATCTAAATGAATGATTTGATTGTATTCTTGAATAAACTCTTTCTTTCTGCCACCAGAATATATTGCTGATGGCGTGAAAGCTAAAAGATTCTTTTTTAATTCATCGGCTCTTTCGGGTTTCCCCATTCCAATAGCCATACGAATGGTGTTTACATCATCTTGGTATGTACCTGCTTTGATGTTTGAGATTAAATCTTGTAATGTAATGGTTTGTACAGGATTATTGAAGTTTTGGAAAATTGACACTCTAGTCATTGTTAATAGATTTAAGGTTAATGGAATTGTTAGCTGGAATTTTACAACGTTGTAATAGCTCTAAGATGTCGGCTAAAGTGTAGTAGATTTTATTGCCTACTTGTGAATAGGTAATAATGTTTTCGGTACGCCAATAAGCGGCAGTACGTTTGCTAATATTCATAATCTGGAGAAACTCCTGATTATCGTAAAAGACTTGGTCGGGTTCGGTACGTTGTTTCTTCTTAACCTCGATAGATAATTGATCTAAACGATCCATAATCTCTTGAACCTCTTCTTCGGAAAATCTATAAAAGCTCATAATTATTTACGTTTGTTTTTGATTAAATAATTAGCTGCAGCTGTTTCGATGTCTTCCGTAGTTTCTTGCCTGTTACGCATTAACCATTGGTCTATTTCTGTGCGATTGAAATAGAGTTTTTTCCCTTGTGGACAAAAATGTGGAATTTGCTTTTGAGAAGTTAGTTTGTAAAGGTGTGAAGAACTTATGTCTAAATACTTACACACATCATTAAACGTTAATACTTCTTTTTGCAATAAATTTTGCTCCTCAATTTTACCTTCTAATTGAGCAAGCTTTTCTAAAATCAAATTCTCTGAACTCATGACTTATATTTTTAAATTTCTAAGTCAAAATTCTAGAGATTGAGAGGGGTAAAAAGTAAGATGGTAACGTCTTACTAAGACATCTTACTCATCTTACTGTTTTTATTTATAATTGTTTGATAATTCTATCTATAGTTTCTTGTTCTTTAGGATAATTGCTGTTGTTTTTATATAAATTATTCCTTTTTAATAGTGTGCCTTTTTTAGAATAAAACAAATTGGTTTTCTCGATACTTGTAGGTGTAAGGTTATGAAAATGTGATTTTAATTTATCTACGATATAAGCAAATTGAGTGGTTTCGCAATCTAAATGAATTTGTGGCGCACCAATTTTTAAATCTTTAGTGGTAAGTACACTTAACAAATCATCTGATGAGGTTTTATTTTCATTTAAAAGATATAAATGTCTGTTTAATGCATTTATTACTGATTTAAGATTTTCTTTATTTCCATTGAAGCCAAAAGATAGTTTGTCTGATTTTTCGAGTTTAAAATCATCTATTTGAAGTATTGCATTTTTAGCCTCTTGGAATGTTGGTGTGGTAGTATCCGTTTCGAAAGATTCGAAATGATCGTGAAGCAATTCAAAGAATATCTCGTATTGTTCTGTTTTTATTTGATTGGTATAGGCAGGATAAAGTAATTCGACTTCCTTTAGTAAACGAACGATACATTTAACCAATAAATCGATTACATAATCTGTTAATTTATCAGTAGGGTATAAACTCTTGTCTGTGCCAATTCTTAAAAGTAAATCTTTACAAGACTTTATAACATTTTGGATTAATTCCTTTTTGTTGGTTTCGTTAATGTCTTTATTGAAGCAATAGTAAATTCTGTTACTGATTCGTGTCGTTTCATTCTGTAATAAGTAATAATAGAATTTACTTGTAGCAGAAAATGGTTCTTGCAACTGAATGTTAATCATTGGTTTTTTGATTGTATAATCTACCTCTGTATCGGATTGAGTTTCGTACACCTCTAATCCATCTTCATTGTACAATTCACGATAAGTCGGTAAAAGCTCTTTCAACGCTTCGTAAAATGTTGAAGGATCAGCTGGATTGACAAAGTTTGGATTTAGATTTTGTCTAAAAAACTTTTCGTTCGCATCGTCTTGTTGCCAAGGTTTCAAAACTCCATAAAGGATATTTCTATATACAATCAAATCCATAATTAAAGGTTTAGTTTTATTTTGTTAGCGGCTTCAATTTTTTTCTCATTAATAACTTTAGTGTATATTTCGGTTGTGGATAGGTTTTTATGTCCTAACAACTTCGATACGGTGTAAATATCAGTACCCAGCGTTAACTGTAATGTAGCATAAGTATGTCTCGCACAATGGAATGTAATACGCTTTTTGATACCTGCATTGGTCATCCAATCTTTTAATAAGGTTTTGTTCCAATTGCCATATTTAAACCCTGTAAACACGTTATCTTTTGGATTACCTTCTTCGCCTAATAAGGTACGAGCATCTTCGGATATAGGTTGCATTTCAGCTCCGTTGGTTTTCTGTTGTTTGAAGCGTAAGAAATTACCTAACTGTTCTGAATATTGCACTTCTGACCATTTTAGCTTTTCAATATCTGACCAACGCAATCCTGTAAGGCACGAGAATAAAAACATACGTTTTAGTGTTTCATTCTTACAAGGTGTATGCACTAAGGTTTGAACTTCCTCTAAAGATAAAAATTCTCTCTGAACTTCGTCTTGTGGAAATGGTTGTACTTGTTCGGCAGGATTGTATGTTAGCAATCCTTCTTTTAATGCTTGTTTTAGTGCTGCTCTTACTTTATTGAAATAAGAGTATTTAGTATTTAAAGATATAGGTTCGCCTGTTTTAGTAATAGCTACATTATCTAAATAGTCTTTGAAACCTTCTAACCAGTCTTTGTCTAAACGCTCAAATGAAATGCCTTTTGGATCATACGCTTGTAAATGTTTTTTGGTACTATCCCAATTGCCATAATTACCTACGCTGGCTTTCTTCTTTTCTGTTAGTGCTTCAAAGTATGTTAAGAAATTTCCTTTTTGTTTCTCCTTATCCCTAAAACCATAAATTTGATTTTGTGCTTCTAAATGTCTTTTGCTTCTGATACTTTCTGCTAACTCTAAGATTTTTTTGTTTTCATCTTTTTGAGCTTTAGTCAAACTTCCTTTTTCTGGTTCAGGTGTTAGGTACAAACCTAAATATTCGTATTCACGTTTGCCTTTGTCGTAATAGTCAAGGTACAAGGTTATTTTGTTGCCTTTCTTGCGTTGTCTTAAAGATACTTTCATAATTCATCATTTAAAAAGATTATCGATTTCGGTACGTTTTATTATTGTTCTTCTCCCAATTTTAGAAGCTTTTAATTCGTTACGATTAATCATTCTTTGAATTGTCCAACGACTAGCACCTAAAAGAATAGCGGCTTCTTGTACGCTTAGGAATTCTTTATCTCGAAGATTGATAAAGTTGGTGGTTTGGATTGGGAGTTTTTGTAGGCTTTGCAAACTTTGCAAGGTTTCGGGATTTGCAGAACTTACATTTTGAATTTGCTCACTTAGTGTGGCTCTTATTTTTTCTTCTTTCTTGATTTGCTTATAGTGTCTAGAATTGCACTTGTGGCTACAATAGCGAGTAGTGGTGGTTTGGGCAACAAAGGCTTGCCCACAGAATTGACAAAATTTTGGTATTTTGATATTCGTACTCATAATGTTGCTAATTGTAGCACAAAGTAGCTTGATGTAGCTAGTTGGTGCATCATTTCTCCATACTATAATTTTGATGTGCTTTGGGCAACAAACTTGATGCTTGGGCAACAACTGTACATCAAATTTAATCAAAATAAAGCAATTGGGCAACAAAAAAGAGCAACATAGTTGCTCTTAAATATAACATTTATAGGTAGTTAACAAACAAAAGAAAGATAACTACTTCCCGATGCAAAACTTGCCAAATATCGTCCCTAATATATCTTGATCCACATCTATTTCACCTGTAATATGTCCCAAATATGTTAAAGCTTCACGGATATCCATTGCTAACAAATCCCCAGGAAGTCCCATGTCCATTCCTTGTTTGATCTTTCCAATTTGAGAAAGTGTGTTTTGTAATGCTTCTAAGTGACGAGAGTTCGTAACGATTGTGTCATCCTGATTTGTTCCTTTTAATTTGATTTGATGAATCAGATTTTCTTTCAATGCATCAATATTAAATTGATCTTTAGCTGAAATTTCTAAATGAACAACATCTTTAAACTCTTGTTTGATAGCATCAGAAATAGCTGATTCGTTATTGTTTACATCAATTTTATTGGCAACATTAAACAAGATTTTTCCTCTACGTTGCAAATCATCTAACTGATTCGCAATTTGATTATCAGCAGTTATATTGGCATCATACAAATAGATGATAATAGAAGCATTGTCTATTTTTTCGAATGTTTTTTCAATTCCAATCCGTTCTATCGTATCGCCAGCTTCTCGAATTCCAGCTGTATCAATAAAACGGAACCCAACACCATCAATATAAATGGTTTCTTCAATGGTATCACGAGTTGTTCCTTCAATATCCGAAACAATAGCACGTTCTTCGTTTAATAATGCATTTAATAAAGTAGATTTCCCTGCATTTGGCGCACCAACAATAGCTACTGGTACTCCATTTTTGATAACATTTCCAAAAGCAAAAGAATCAGCTAAACGTTTTAAGATGGATTGTAATTTATTCAATAAATCATAAAATTGTGTACGATCTGCAAATTCAACATCTTCTTCAGAAAAATCCAATTCTAATTCCATCAAAGCTGCAAAATTGATCATTTGTTCTCTTAAATCTTTGATTTGATTAGAGAATCCTCCACGCATTTGTTTGATAGCAATTTCGTGCGAAGCCTTAGAATCCGAAGAAATAAGATCAGCAACAGCTTCTGCTTGTGTTAAATCCATTTTACCATTCCAAAAGGCTCTGAAAGTATATTCACCTGGATTGGCATTTCGAATGCCTATTTTATTTAAAAGTTCTAAAACTTTTTGCTGAATATAAATCGATCCATGTGTCGAAATTTCTACGACATCTTCACCTGTATATGAATGAGGATTTTTAAATATTGAGAATAATGCTTCGTCAACAATGGTATCTCCATCCATCACATAACCCAAATGTATGGTATGAGAAGAAGCGTCATTCAAAGATTTAGTTGAATTAAATTTTGATTGATAAATCTGAGCAACTTTAGAAATTGATTCTGGTCCAGAAATACGAATAACCGCTATAGCGCCCATTCCATTGGCAGTTGCCAATGCACAAATTGTATCGTTGTTTAGCATAAGGCAAATTTACAACATAATAAGTTGTTGGAAAATTATAATTAATATGATAATTTTTTAAAATGTAAAAATATTTACTGTTAATATATTAATACTTAAAAAGGGATGTTTTTTAACCTGAACTAATTACTGCTACATCTGATGCTATTGGGAAAGAATTTGAGGATCATGAAATTAAAATTTTTAGTCAAATGGTTTTAATCCTATGATTCTAAATTATCATCAACTTATAAAAAATTAGATTTTGATAGATAATTGGCACACTTTTAGTATTTCTTTTAGAAATTGGAATTTATAATGTCATCAAAGAAAAATTATGCTACAAAAAGAGGTTTTGGAATTGGTAATTTTAGAATTAAAATTGTAGATGTACTTATTGTAATATCCGCTTTGATATTACTTGTAGTAGTATTTAAATAGACAAAAAAGCTTCTTTATATAAAGAAGCTTTTTTATTTATTTTAATTTGAATTATAACTTGCTCTCACTGTAATTTGAGCTGTTTTCTGACGTGATGTTGTATTAAATGATCCACCAGCAGAATACTCTTCATTATCATTTTTACCTGTTATCTGAAAAATACCCAAATCGGCTTGTTTTAATTTTCCTAAACTAGTGCCAGATTTTGTAGCAATATTTTCTGCACGTTGTTTTGCATTTTCAGAAGCTTGCGCAATCAACTCAAGTTTCAAATCTTCTAATTTCGAGTAATAATAATTTGGATTAGAAGAACTCAGCTCAATTCCTTGACTAATTAAAGTAGAGATTTCGCGCGAAGCTTTTTCTATTTTATCCAATTCTTTCGATTCGATTGTTGCGTCTTGAGATAGATTATAACCAGTAAATTGACTAATCGAATTTCCGTTTGCATCTGTTCCGTACTGAAAATCTTTTGAAATATTTACCGCTTCAAAAACAATTTCTTTTGGATTGATTCCTTGCGAAATCAAAAAGTTTTTGACAACCGTTTGATCAGCTTTTAATTGATCCGAAGCAATGCGCAAATCATAATCTTTGCGACTAAAAGTTGCACGCCATTTAACTAAATCAGCATTAAAATCTTTCAAAGCATTTCCAGTAACATTGATCGATTCAGAACTTCTGAATTTGTATTTGTAAGCGTTTCCTAATATACATGTTGCAGCAATTAACCCAACGGCTAAAATAGATGCTACAATAACTGAAAATTTATTCATAGTAATTTGGTTTTCAGTAAATGTACAAAAAATACTAAAGATGTATTTCACTGAAAATAGTGAAATTAAGCAATCAAAATAGGAAATTCTTGATCGATGATAAAGATGATTAAATTACCTTCTGAATAATCAATTGTAACCACATCTTCATTGGCTTTGTTACGAGTTCCTATGCGAGAAAGTAAGTTCAAATCTTCGTTATTCAACGGATATTCCAAGCCTTTTGTGACAATGTTTTTACATTCAGGAAAGGGTAGGAGCGAAATTGTTCGTCCAAAATAGCCTTCTAACTTTGTTTCTTTTTCTGCGAAAAAATATTGACTATAATTATCGTAAAATAAAATATTGATTTGATCTTTGAAACGATAAGCCGCATTCAAATTTCCAATAAAATGATCTTGTTGACGACCACTTGCTCCAAAAACATCAACCTGTTCAAAACCTTTATCCAAAATGATTTGTAAGGCTTTTGCAAAATCTGTGTCATTTTGATCTGGAGTAGAAATAACTTCTGTTTCAGGAGGAAACTGACTGATTTCAAAAGAATCAAAATCGCCCGAAATAACATCGGGCGTTATATGTAATTTTTGTAAATAACGAAATGCACCATCTGTACAAAAAATCATTTCATAATTTGATGTATCAGGCAGAATAGTTGGAACTTCGCCATTCAAAAATAAAAGCGCTTTTTTATTCACCTGGAATCCATTTTACTTCTTCGTGATTATTGTCTGTGGCAATTTTTCGCCCTAAAACGAACAGATAATCAGAAAGACGATTCAAGTATTTTTGTAATTCTGGGCGGATTTCTTCTTCTTCAGCTAAACCAACTGTTAAGCGTTCTGCACGACGACAAATACAACGCGCAACATGTGCATGAGAAGCTGCTTGATTTCCACCTGGAAGAATAAAATGTGTCAATTGTTCTAATTGTCCTTCCAAATCATCAATCCATTCTTCCAATTGAACAATATCTTCTTCAGTAACGGTTTTCGGAATACGAGGTTTACCATTTGCCAAGTATAATTTATCGACTGGCGTTGCTAATTCAGCACCAAGATTAAATAAACCTTTTTGGATGATGATAATTTCTTCCTCTAATGCTGGATCAATTTCATATGAACGAATTAATCCTAAATAAGAATTTAATTCGTCAACTGTTCCGTAAGAATCAATCTTTAAACTATTTTTAGAGACACGTGTTCCTCCATATAAACCTGTTGTTCCTTTGTCTCCTGTTTTTGTATATACTTTCATGTGATTTCAACTTATAATTATCGAAGATAAGAAAATCTTAAATATTTTTTGGTAAAAGTGGCTTAGTAAAAAAGTGATATCCGATAGCTACGATAACTAAAATAACTGTGGTGATTATCCAAAGTATATTAAAACCATAATCGGTAGCAATGTGAGTTCCTAAAAATGGCGAAACAATAAAGGCAATTGCAGCTGTCATTCCGTTCAATCCCATATAAGCTCCTCGGTTATTTTTTTGCGAACGAAAAGCTGTTACCGTTGACATCAAAGGTAAAACAAGCATTTCTCCAATAGACATTAGTCCAATTGCTAAATATAACATACCTAATGTGTGACTAAATGTGAAGATAAAATAACTAATTGCTGTGACAAATGAACCAAAAACTAAAAGTTGAGTAACTGAAAATCGTTTTTCGGTGTAATGGATCAATAACATTTCGAATACAACAATGATTATTCCACTGAATCCCATTAATAATCCAATTTCTGTTTGTGTTAAATGAACTACATCTTTGTAAAATAATGGAAGTGTATTTAGGATTTGGAAAAATGCAATAGAGAATAATACACAAAACAGATTGAATACTAAGAAAGGTGTATCAGTGTATGCATTACGTTCTTTTTCGACAACTGTTTTATCAGAAATATTTTCTGTAGCAGCATTTCGTTCTTTTCGTCCATTGAAAAAGACAAAGAATACAATTCCAGCAACCAAAGCAGCTCCTGCATTGCAATAGAATAATAAATCGTACGAATAATTAGATAAAAAACCTCCCATTGATGGACCAATTGAGAAACCTAAATTAACCGCCATTCTATTCAACGAAAAAGCACGAGTGATATTTTCTTTCTTAGCATAACGCGTGATGGCAACTGAATTTGCAGGACGAAACATTTCGCTAATAATACTCAAAACAAGCATAATAACAGCAAAAGATTCTACCGTTTTAAAATAAGGTAAAATCAAAAACATCGGAGCACTCAGAAATAAACTGATGGCTTGTACTTTAAAGTTTCCGATTTTATCTGTTATCCAACCTCCAAGCCAAGAACCAATTACAGAACCAACTCCAAAACAACTCAAAACTATTCCCGAGTTTTCTAAAGAAAATCCTAATTCGGAGATCATATAAATTCCTAAAAATGGTAAAACCATCGAACCCATTCGGTTCAACAACATTACGATGGCTAACATCCAAGATTCTTTCGAAAGTCCGCTGTAAGCGTCAATGTAAATTTTTAGAATTTTTTTCATCTCTCAATTTTCTTTTAAATGCTACAAAGTTAAGTTCTTTTTTTTTCAAAAAAATGGTTATTTATCAAGGTTTCTGATATTCTTTGATTACTTTTGAAACCTCTTAAAAATAAATCTTACATCTATGTTGTTTTACAATTTCATTCTTAAGGTTTTAATTGTCATAAATGGGCTTGGAGCGGCGTCTGGATTAGTGGTTGATAAACACCATGTTTACACGATTTCCGATGATAAAGCACATTTGTACGTTTACAATAAAAAGAAAAAAGAAGTGGATAAAGTTGATTTGAATCCAGAAGTAAAATCAAAACATATCACTAAAAAAGATAAACCAGATTTTGAAGCGATTACAAAATTTGACAATCATTTGTACATTCTTGGATCGGGCTCTAAAGAAAATCGTTTCGATTTGATTTCATATAACATCAAAACCAAAGAGGTACAAAACGATAATTATAGTTTTCTTTTGGATGAATTTTTAAAGGTTTCAAATTTATCTAAAAAAGATTTTAACATCGAAGGAATTATTACAGATGGACATTGTACATATTTTTTCAACAGAGGAAATGGTCCTGCTGGCGTAAACGGAATTTATAGAGTGGGAGGCAAGATAAATGATTTGAGAGGGAAAACAATTGATTTTTTTCCAATCACTTTGCCTAAAATTAACAATGAAACCACTACTTTTTCAGATGCTATTTTAGTAGATGGAAAAGTTTTGTTTACAGCAACAGTAGAATCTAAAAGTACAACTCAGTTTAATGGAGAAATAAAAGGTTCTATTATTGGTGAGTTAGATTTAGCTAGAATGGAGGTTATACGTTGGCAAAAAATTTCGGATGATAAGAAAATCGAAGGTTTAGCGTTGTATAAAGAATCTGGAAAGAATTATACCTTGTATTTGTGCGAAGATAATGATGATGACTCCAATAAAGCGTCAATTTACATCTACAAATACCAAAAGGAAATCTAATTTTTTGAATAAAGAATTTCGAAATACGGACATCGATTTTCGATTTATTCTTAAAAAATTGTGAAAGTATTTTCAAGACTATTATATTTGTCCGTCAAAATTTATTTATCAATTAAACATTATGCGAGGAAGATGGCTCATTGCAGCATTTGCAATTATTTTAAGTCTCTTGTGTATCAGACAACTAAGTTATACTTGGTACACAACTAAAGTGGAGCATGAGGCGGCGCGCTTGGCGAGTAAGCCAGAAGACGAACCAAGAATTTTAGATAGCTTGGCTCAGCATCCTCTTGATTTGGGAATTATAAAGTACGATTATGGGTATGCCAAAAACAATGAAATCAATTTAGGATTAGATTTGAAAGGTGGTATCAACGTAATTTTACAAGTTTCTGAAAGAGATTTAATCCAGAATTTATCAGCGAAAAGTCAAAACCCTATGTTGGCAACGGCTTTGGATGCGACAGATAAAGCTCAAAAAACAAACGGTAACGTACCTTATGTCGAATTATTTTTTCAAGAATTTGATAAAATAAAAGGAGGAACAAAATATGCAGCTGCAGATTTGTTTGGAAACAAAAACAATGCGGATAAAATTGCGTACAATGCTTCTGATGATCAGGTAAAAGAAGTAATCCGTAAAGATATCGAAGCGAAAGTTGCAACAGCTTATGATGTAATTAGCTCTCGTATTAATCAATTTGGTGTTGTTGAGCCAGTAATTCAACGTTTAGGTGATAAAGGTGATGGACGTATCTTGGTAGAATTACCAGGTGTTTCTGACACAGACCGTGTAAAAAAATTATTACAATCTACAGCAAAATTAGAGTTTTGGCAAGTTGTTCGTCAAGATCCTACAGTTTTACAATATTTTTCTAGCGTTAATACAGAGAAATATAATGTAAAAAATGAGAAAGGAGAAACAATCAAAACTTTAGCAGAAGTTATGCAACCAGCTGGTTCTAACGCAAGTTTTGTTGTGAATGTAAAAGATACTGCTGTTGTAAACCGTGTGATGCAAGACAAAGGTTTTGTACCTGGATTACCAGCAAACATTAGAGGATACAAATACTCTTGGGCGAATAAGCCACTGAATTTAGGTAAACAAGCAAATGATAAATCTGCTCCTAAATTATTAGAGTTTTATGTCTTAAAAGGTAAAAATGGAACGCAAGAACCATTAATCGAAGGAGATAAAGTAGTTTCTGCTGCTGGTGAACGTAATCCTGGTTCTCTTACAAATGAGCCTGTTGTTACAATGCAAATGAATCAAGTTGGTGCACAAGAGTGGTCTCGTATTACAGACGAGTTGAAACCTGCAGGTCCTGGACAACCAGGTCAAGGTGTTGCAATTGTATTAGACAATATGGTGTATTCTGCGCCAAACATCAGTAATCAAATTACAGGAGGTAATTCTGTTATTTCTGGAAACTTTACAATTGACGAAGCAAAAGATTTAGCAAACATTTTACAAGCAGGTTCTTTACCAGCTTCATCTAAAATTGTTTCTGCTGAGGTTGTTGGTCCATCATTAGGACAAGAAGCAATTAACAGTTCGTTAATCGCTTTCGGTTGTGCATTTGCATTAGTATTAATCTGGATGGTGTTTTATTACAGCCGTGCAGGTATCTATGCTAACGTTGCTTTAATCATTAACTTATTATTCTTATTAGGATTCTTAGTATCGCTAAAAGCTACATTATCTTTACCAGGTATTGCCGGGATTATCTTGACATTGGTAACAGGAATGGATGCGAATATCTTGATTTACGAACGTGTAAAAGAAGAATTAAGAAAAGGAAAATCATTACGTCAAGCAGTAGATTTCGCTTATTCATGGAAAGGAGCTTTCTCTGCAATTATTGATGCCAACTCGACATCATTTATCACAGCATTAATTTTATTCTTCTTTGGTAAAGGTCCTGTTGTAGGTTTCGCAACAACGTTTATGATTGGTATTTTTACATCAACATTTACAGCGATTTTCATTACACGCTACTTTGTAGAAGGACGTTTAGCAAAAGGAAAGTCTGTTCCTTTCTATACATCATTTACAGCGCACTGGTTACAAAATATTAAAGTTGATTTATTAAAAACAAGAAAAATTTCTTATGCGATTTCAATTGTTTTAACAGTAGTTGCTTTAATCTCTATTTTCACAAAAGGATTTGATATGGGTATCGAATTCCAAGGTGGACGTACATATACAGTTCGTTTTGATAAACACGTAGATCCGCAACAAATTTCTGAAAGTTTGGGTGATGTTTTAGTGTTAGATGGTGAAAAAATGATTCCACAGGTGAAAACGTATGGTGGTCAAAATCAAGTAAAAATTACAACAGCATATAAAGCTGACGAAGATGGAACAAATGTAGATGATGAGATTAAAGACAAATTATATACAGGTCTTAAATCTTATTTACCAGCGAATATGTCTGAAAAAGATTTCTCTGAAGATAATGCTACAATTGGTTTAATGTCTTCTGCAAAAGTAGGTCCTACAATTGCCGATGATACAACAAGAGCTTCTTACATAGCGGTTTCTTTAGCATTAGTTGCAATTTTCTTCTACTTAATCGTGATGTTCAAACGTTGGCAATTCTCATTATCAACTATCATTGCTTTAGCGCATGACGTGATTATTGTATTAGGAGTTTTCTCTTTATTCAAAGGAATTTTACCTTTCAACATGGAGATCGACCAAGCGTTTATCGCGGCGATTTTGACGGTAATTGGTTATTCGATGAATGACTCGATTATTATCTTGGATCGTATTCGTGAGAATTTAACAGTTGAGAAAAACCACAACTTGTACGATATTATTAATATTTCTACTTCAGAAACATTATCACGTACAATTAATACATCTTTATCAACGTTCTTAATCGTATTAATCATTTTTGCATTTGGTGGAGAATCAATCAAAGGATTTATGTTTGCGAAATTAATCGGTATCGTAATTGGTACATTCTCGTCTATTTTCGTTGCATCTCCTTTATTGTATGACTTTACTAAAAAAGGTCAAATGAATAAATAAGATTCAAATTTTAAATAAATTTTAAGAAAGCCATCAAAGAAATTTGATGGCTTTTTTTCTTCTACTAAATTTAGATTTTATACATTTGTTTAGTGAATAGTTTAGTAATATACCCAGCGTTTTTAGACTTCCAGGAAGTCGTGATTATTATGGTGGTTGCTGTAGTGATTTTTGGACCAGATAAAATTCCAGAAATTGCTCGTGGTTTGGGAACTGCTGTGCGCAAATTAAAAGAAGCATCTGAAGATATCAAGCAAGAGATTATGAATCCTGTTCAGGATGTTGATCCTACAAAAGAGATTCAGAATACCATAAAAGAGTTAAATCCAATGAATGAAGTCAAAGATTCTTTTGCGAAAATTAATCCAATGGAAGATTTTCAGAAATCATTTGATGAAGTTCGTAATCCAGTAGATGAAATGCTTCAAGCTATTCATCAAGACAATACAGTAAATGCAGCGTTGAAAGATGATGCACCAACTATGAAAGCTGTAGATCCTGTACAGGATTTGGAATTGGATGTGCAAGAAACAACAGAACCCGTTATAGAAAATGTGGTTGAGCCAATTGTGGAAGAACCTGCGGTTGTTGTAGAACCAAAATCTGTAGACGAAGCATTAGGTTTAGGCGGATCAGTAAGTAGGTAATGATACAAGATTATTTTGATTGGGACGTACAAATATTTTTGTATTTCAATAATTTAGGGAATGAAAAATGGGATTGGTTTTGGTTATTAGTAACCGATAAAAAAACATGGATTCCGTTGTATATCATCTTTCTCATCTTACTTTATGTAAAACTTGGTTGGAAAAAAACCTTATTGGCTGGAGTTTGTATTGCACTGATGATAGCGTGTGCAGATCAATTTACAAATATCTTGAAAAATTCTTTTCAACGTTTTCGCCCATGTTACACCGAATCGATTCAAGGATTATTTCGCCCGATAGATTGCGAGGGTAGAGGTAAATACGGTTTTACTTCGGCGCATGCATCTAATCATATGGCGATTGCAATTTTTATTGGAATACTGCTAAGACGCCATTACAAATGGTTATTGTATGTCTTACTTGTTTGGGCGTTAATGGTTGCTTACAGTAGAGTTTATGTCGGGGTACATTTCACAGGAGATATATTTTTCGGAACACTAATCGGAATATTTTTCTCGATTCTTTTCTTGAAATTGTATTATTTTTTAGAAAAAAAATATTTGAAGAAGAATTAGATTCATAATAATAAATACAAAAAAAGTCTATAACAATTTGTTATAGACTTTTTTAATGGATAAAATAATAGTCAGCAATCCAATTATGTAAAATAGAAATCAGATTACTCCAAATTCTCGTCCAACTTATTTGTTTTTTTCTTTGATTTTTTAGCTTTCTTTTTGGCTAAAAATGTATTTAAATCATCATCAATTTCTGTAGAATCTTCATCACCCAAAAGATAACCCCAAGGTTTTAATTCAGTCACATTATCAAAAACAATTTTCATCAACGCAAGTATCGGAATCGATAAAAGCATGCCCATAATTCCCCACGTCATTTCTCCAATTACTAATCCAATAATGACAATCAATGAATTGATTTTTACTTTAGAACCTACAATTTTTGGCATCACTACATTTCCATCAATTGCATGAATTGCAATAAATGCAATTAAAACAAAGAACAATTTTGAAGCTGACATTGTAGCAAATGTGATTATTAGCGTTATAATTAACGAAATAACAATTCCTACATATGGAACGACATTTAGAACGCCAGTTAAAATAGCTAAAACAAATTTGTATTTAAGACCAAGAATAGAAAATGCAATAAAAGATAAAATTGATACGACTAACATTTGTAAAAACAAGCCAATCAAATATTGTTTGACCATTTTTTGAATAGACGTAATGACATTATAAACTTGATCGTGTGTATTTGAATTGAATGCGTAATATAAAAATTTTACCAAATGACGACGATAAATCAACAAGAAAACAATGTATAAAAAGGTGAACAAAACTGTAACAGCCATCGATGAAACAATCGAAATTACTTTTTCGATTACAATTGTACTCGTTTCGATAGTGGTTTTGACATTCTTTGTCAAATATTCCATTTGTGCATGCGAATTAACACCAAATGTATGATGAATCCAATCTTGCAAATTCATAAAAGCTTCTATGATTTGTTTCTGAAATGTAGGCCATTCATTTGCTATTTCCGCCATTTGTATAGCAATCAAATAGAAAATTCCTAAGATAAATGCTGCAAAAAGCAAGGTGGTAATGATACTCGAAATAGCACGCGGAATGCGTAAATATCTTTCAAAAAATGCACAAACGGGTGCTAATAATATTGAAATTAAGAAGCCTAATATTAATGGAACTAAAATTCCTTTACCTATTATTGAAATAAATGTTAAACAAATGATTGACAATAATGTGCAAGTTAGTTTTAAATAAAAAGGCCATTTTCTAATGACTTCCATAATTATGAGTGTTTTATTTTGACAATTTTTTAGATAAGTTGTATAAATATAGTTTTATTTCTTAAGATTTTATTTGAATCTTACGTTTATTTCAATAAAAAAACCACGTTATAAAAACGTGGTTTTCAGAATATAGTGAAAAATATTATTTTTTCTTTGCATTTTTGCTTTCTTCAATGATGGTCATTTCATCAATCAAACGTTGCGCATTAGCATACTTGTCAACTACCCATAAAATGTAACGAGAGTCCACCATAATATTACGACAAATCTCAGGATCATAATTCAAATCAGACATTGTTCCTTCCCAAACACGGTCAAAATTCAATCCGATTAATTCTCCTTTTGCATTCAATGCAGGAGAACCAGAATTACCACCAGTTGTATGGTTTGTTGCAATAAAGTTTACAGGTAATTTTCCGTTTTTATCCGCATATTTTCCGTAATCTTTTTTGTCATATAAACTCAACATTTGTTTTGGTAAATCATACTCATAATCACCTGGGATATATTTCTCCATCACACCTTCCATGTGTGTTACAGGCTCGTAATAAACCGCATCGCGTGGTTGGTAACCATCAACTTTTCCGTAAGTTACACGTAAAGTAGAATTCGCATCTGGGAAGATTTTTTTGTCTGTAAAAACATCCATTTGCGCTTTCATATACGTACGCATCAACTTGTTAATTTTATCTTGATTTGCTAAATATGTAGGTGTAACTTTAGTTTGATTTGCATCTAAAATCAAACGAATTTGAGCAATTAAAGCATCGTCTTTTAAAGCTTTGATAAACTCAGCATCATTTTCAGCTAAGGCTTTGATATTTCCTAAAACAGATTGTCCGTTAATTTTTTTTGTTCCGTTGATTACCGAATTTCCTAAAGCTGTTTTGATATTTGCAGCAGTTGTAGTTGGTAATAAATTTTGAGGAACAACTTTGAAATAATTATCTGCCAAATCAGAAGAAATAGTTTTGTCTAATTCAGGATTATAATCCTTGTGCATAGACGCAACTGTATTCAACGCTTTTGCTTTAGTTTCGGCATAATTTTTTTGCCCAACAGCATTCAAAATATTGTTTAATGTTAACGCCATTCTGAATGTTTCTGAATTTGAGAAAAACGTTTCAGAATACATTGTGTATGCTAAATTGTAATCTTGATTTGCTTTATTAACTTGATTTAATTCATAAATAATATTCGAATATTCACGTTTTAATTTAGGATTTTTCGCAATACGATTCATAAATTCTTGCTCGTATTGTTGACGTTTTTCTACAGCTTTCGAACGGTTTAATCCTAAAACTTCACCAATCCATTTCTTGTGTGCATTCGAAATACGCGCTTGTTTAGACGCATAAGCGATACGAGTTGCATCGTCTTCACGCATTTTTTTATCGATATGAGATAATGCAATTGTACGCACATTGATACGCGCAGGATCAATTACATCTTTTATTTGCTGGATAGAAGAAGCTGGTAAATATTCGTCCGTCGTACCTGGGAAACCATATACAAACGTGAAATCGTCCTCGCTAATTCCTGAAATATTAATTGGTAAGAAATGTTTTGGTTTGTAAGGAACGTTTTCTGGAGAATAATCTGCAGGTTTGTTGTTTTTGTCTGCATAAATTCTAAACATCGAGAAATCTCCTGTATGACGTGGCCAAACCCAGTTGTCCGTGTCATTTCCGTATTTACCAATTGCAGAAGGTGGCGCACCAACTAAACGAACATCTTTGTAAGTTTCTGTCGTAAATTGGTAATATTTATTTCCTTTGTAAAAAGGTTTGATAAATACTGAACGATAAGATTCTGTCTTAGTTTTAGCATTAAAATCTTCAATATTTTTCTTGATGATTTTGTTACGATCTTCCTCCGACATATTATCATTAACACCAGCTAAAATTGCTGTAGTTACATCTTTGATGTCCACAATAAAAGTCGCTGTTAAACCCTCGTTTGGTAATTCATCTTTCAACTCTTTAGCCCAGAAACCATCTGTTAAATAATCATTTTCTAAAGATGAATGTGCTTGGATTTCTCCATAACCACAGTGATGATTAGTTAATAATAAACCATTTGGAGAAATAACTTCTGACGTACAACCGCCACCAAAGTGAGCAACTGCATTGTTGATACTTTTATCTCCAGTACTGAAAATGTCTTTTGATGAGATTTTCAATCCCATGTCCTTCATTTCCTTTTCATTCAATTCTGTTGGAATCCACATTCCACCACCTTGTTGTGCAAAAGCACTAAAATTTGCAAACAAAGCCATTAAAATAGATCCTTTAACGAATAATTTCTTCATTTTTATTTGATTATTTTTTTCAATCGATTTCTTAGAATTCCAAAGATAAAGATTTTTATTCAATCATTAATGAATTGCTGAAAACCATTATTATTACCTAAATGAGCCTGATTTAAATAATTTCACAGTAGAATTAGAGGATTAATTTCTTTTACCCGTTGTGCATTTTGATTTATAAATAATAAAGTTGTTCATTTGATTGAAAATTAGTAAATTGTTTTAACTACAAAACATTTACAATGAACAACTTACTTGCAAATTACGAAAGAATATTGGAAGTTCTACGAAAAACATCAACAGATACACTTTTAATTTACCAACGTAGAAGACCTAAACTTTTTGATTTAGAACTCATAAGTCTTGT